>JAAYFB010000119.1 GCA_012728465.1 Proteiniphilum sp.
CACACATCCCCCCAAAATTTCTACACTCTCTACCGTAAGACTTTGTTATAAAAAGGTTAAGCTATAGCGTGATGTTGAAAATTGCCTAAACAGAAATAAAACATTTATTTTAGCAATACCCAGCCTTATTTCTGTAGGAAACTACAGTTTTGAGCTCGAAAATAAGACTTATCCACAATATTCCGTGTTTTTCTATGTATCTACATGAGAATCAAACTTAAATTCAAAGACAATTAGTCATTTCCGCTCAGAACCATGTGGATGGATGTGGATAACTCTTTTGTTTGATTATTGTTAGAGGCATTAATTGTCTCATATTTTACTTTACAAAAAAAGGCGACTCCTTTTTATGGTTCACATATTAAATACAACCTAAAGGAGCCACCCATGAACTGTGAACAACAATTCATAACCAAGAAAAACTTGCAAGTAAAACTTCACCAATTCCTGAATATATTCAAATCAAGGATTTCACTGCCTGAATATAAGTTTATATTAGATATGGTATTAGGCATCTTAAAGAGCCAGTCGGTAATCTGCAATAGAATAGCCCAAGCATTAGGAGAGGCTATCACAAATAAGAAAACCTGTGAGCGACTTTATCGCCATTTGGGTCGAGACGGCTTAGGGGATAAAATTCAGCAGCATATCATTGAATTACAGGCTAAGAAATTCAACAATGACACTGTCATAATTGTTGATGAGAGTGACATAGTAAAGACTAAGGCTAAGAAGATGGAAGGTATAGCAAGAGTGCGAGATGGGAGCACCGGAACTTATGATAAAAACGGTTATGGGTTACTGAACATAGCAGCCTGTAATCTCCATGATGAAAGCTATGAGCTATTGCCTGTCAGCTCTGATCTCGTATCTAGTAAAATAGAAACAGACAGCCTTGTGCAGGTCGCTCATGATAGAATGGTTGATATAATCTTAGCAAGTGGCAATCGTGGAACATTTGTTTTTGATCGAGGCTATGATAGCAGGGTTATGCTCAGTTTCATGAAAGATCATGGTTGCAACTTTATTATCCGCAGTGTCGGAAAAAGAGGATTGATCGTGGGTGGCGAAGAACAGAACTTTAAGAAAGTAGCTAAGTCTATTAAACTCAATCAGATTGTAACGACAAAATCAGGTAAGGATACTTTTGAGGTGGGGATAAAAAGAGTTCAAGTGAGACTGGATGGGCATCCTTTGAAAAGCCCGAACACAATTGAGCTTTGGTTGGTGGTAGCAAGATATACTCCAAAATGCAAAGGAGCAAAAGATGGCTTCTTTTACTTCCTTTGTGATTTCCCAAACCAAGACTTAAGCTCTGAAATTATCGCACAAAAAGTCTTGCAAATGTATAGATTGCGCTGGAAGATTGAAGAAATGCATAAGCATATCAAGCAGGAATACGGTTGGGAGAAAATGCAGTTGATGTCTTATACCGGGCTGAAAAATATGAACCAATTGCTATTATTGACGATGTGTTATGTGTATTCACTAAAAAGTTATGCTCATCAGTTGCTTCATAGCTTTCCGAGTTTGATGGCTTACACCAACAGCAAGTGGAAACAGATATATGACTTTGTGTATTATAGAATTAGCGCAGTGCTAAGCTATTGCTTTGCTCATGTAAGAAGGTATAAAATACTGAAATTCGGCGGTAAGTGGGCTGAAGGACAGCAGATGATAATACCATGTTTAAAAAATGGGGGTATGTGAAATCGTTTTAATGCTTGACAGTTCTGACGCAATGCTTTTAATTGGGTTCATTGGTTTATCATATTAATAATGATTCTTTCAAAATAGAAGAGTGTTTGCTTGTAGCCCAGTAATTATTTTGCCAGAAAACTGAAAACTAAGTTTTCTGAGAGGTTTGTTAGTATTGTGTTTTTTGGATAGTGGAACATTAATAAACATCGGAGTTTGATTATGAAATATTTACCATGGATTCTTTCGGGTGCTTTAACCACAGTGATTTTGTATATGATCTGGCAAAATAGATCAAAAATAAAGCCAGAAATAGCCTCAGACAAAACTTCTCAAGAGTTATTAACAATTGATGTTAATTCTATTGAAAGCGTTTTAAAGGATTTCTTCAATATGTATGGCTTAAGCTTTAACTATCAGATTGAAGATGCTAAAAGCCTGAGCGGAGCGTTATTCGATTCTTTTATTGATTTAAAAAAGGTAATTGAAAATCAGAACTATATAGGAACGCTTGCTAATCTAAAGCCCATTCTTTATGACTTAGAATCATTGGCAAAAGCAAGCTGGGCATCAAAGGAAACTTCAAGTTTTATCAATAATATGATCCAATTGATAGAACATACATTAGGGATAACCAGGCTAAG
>JAAYFB010000120.1 GCA_012728465.1 Proteiniphilum sp.
ATTGGTGATGGAGGAACATCCGAAGGAGATTTCAGTGAGGGATTAAACTTTGCTGCAGTGTGGAAAGCTCCAATAATATTTACAATACAAAACAACCAGTATGCTATTTCAGTTCCTGTAGATAAGCAAACAAAATCTATAAACTTAGCAGTTAAGTCAGTAGCATTTGGAATGCCAGGAATAAAAGTAGATGGGAATGACTTCTTCGCAATGTATGTAGCTTACAAAGAGGCCCATAAATATGCAAGCGAAGGCAATGGTCCAGTTTTAATAGAGGCCTTTACATACAGACAAGGTGCTCACACCACTTCTGACGATCCAACGAAGTACAGAACTAAAGAGGAAGAGCAAGAATGGTTAAAAACGGATCCGCTACCTCGACTCAAAAAATATATGGAATCGCAAGGCATTGCAATAGAAAATGAAGAGGAGCTTATAGAGCAGTTTAAAAAAGAGGTGGATGAAGAATTTGCTAAAGCAGAAAACTTTGCCGACTATAAGCTGGATGATGTATTCCAATACATGTACGTGGATATGCCCGACGACCTGAAGAGACAGAAACAAGAGTATGAACAATTTTTGAGCTGGAGGAACAATAGATAATGAGCGTAATGAATATGGTGCAAGCTTTAAACAATGCAATGGATATAAAGCTTGCCGACGACAAGTCAGTAGTAATGTTTGGTGAAGATGTAGGAGTAGAAGGTGGCGTTTTTAGAGTTACCGAAGGACTACAAAAAAAATATGGAGTAGAGCGAGTATTTGACTCTCCTTTAGCCGAATCAGCAATTGTTGGTACAGGGTTAGGAATGGCCGTATCAGGCTTAAGGCCAGTAGTAGAGCTACAATTTGATGGGTTTACATATCCCGCATTCAATCAAATAATTTCGAATGTATCTAGAATGCACAATAGGACAAGAGGCAAGTTTAGAGTACCCATGGTAATAAGATTTCCCTACGGTGGAGGCATTAATGCTATCGAACATCACTCCGAAAGCCCCGAAGCACTATTTGCACATATACCAGGTATTAAGGTCATTGCACCTTCTACACCCTACGATGCAAAAGGATTATTGATATCAGCAATAGAATCGGAAGACCCCATTATCTTTATGGAACCCAAACGTATCTATAGAGCTATTAAACAAGAAGTTCCTGAAGAAAAATATAGTATCCCAATTGGCAAAGCAAAGGTGTTAAAAGAGGGATTTGACGTTACAGTTATATCTTTTGGAGCACTCATACGCGAATGTCAAAAAGCAATTGACATGGCAGAGGCATCAGGCATTTCGGTAGAACTAATAGACTTAAGAACAATATACCCAATTGACAGGGAAACAATCACAGAATCAATAAAGAAAACAGGACGAGTTGTAATTGTTGCCGAAGCTCCACAATCATTCAGTGTAGGTTCAGAGCTTATGGCAATAGCTAACGAAGAGGCCTTTTTGTCGCTTGAAGCACCACCAAAAAGAGTAATGGGTTTTGATACTATTGTGCCACTTGCCCAAGGCGAAAAACACTTTATGGTATCACCTGACCGAATATTTTACGAAATAGAGAAAACAGCAAAATATTAGAAATAGAGTATGAAGTATATTTTTAATTTCCCAGATATTGGCGAAGGACTAGATGAAGGTACAATACTCGAAGTCTATGTAAAGGTGGGACAAACCATAAAGTCGGGCGACCTGTTAGTTAATATGGAAACCGATAAGGTTACAACCGATATACCTTCTCCTAAAGCGGGAACAATACTTAAAATCTTTGGAGATATAGGTGACACTATCAGAGTTGGCACCCCTCTTGTAGAGATAGAAATTGACGGTATCGGAGCCTCTTCAATTGATAATACAAGCCATAACGCTGTTAGTAATAATAATGATGACGAAGAGGAAGCTGCAGGAGTAGTAGGCACCTTAGAGATTGCCGATAGTAGTTCTGTACTTCCTTCAAGCTACGAAAGCATCACATCAACATCATCCACTAGTCAAGACAAAGCATTGGCTGTACCCAAAGTTAGAGGTATAGCCAAAGGCCTAAATATTGACATCAACAAAGTGTTAGGAACTGGGAAAGATGGACGCGTAACTATCGAAGACTTAGCTCAATTTTCAACTCCTAAAGAAGGAATTGTGCATCGTGATTTTGCACAAGACTATAAACTAGAGGATGTAACATTCGAACCACTAACACAAATCCGCAAATCAATTGCTCGAAACATGATTCAGTCAAAGCATAATGCGGCTCATGTTACTGTTTTCGAAGAAATAGAGGTATCCGACTTGATAGCTATTCGCAAAAAGATGAAAGATAGTTACTCCGAAAGAGGTGCAAAACTAACATATCTACCATTTATCGTTAAGGCTACAGTATTAGCACTTAAAAAGCATAAACTGTTGAACTCGAGGATAGAGATGGAGCAAAACAGAATGGTATATTTTGATAGATACAACATTGGCATTGCAATGGATACACCCGAAGGACTTGTAGTACCAGTTATTAAGGATGCAGACCAACTTAGCATATTCGAAATCACACAAAAGATTACAGAATTTAGCTCTAAAGCATATGAGCGTAAACTAACAATGGCCGACATGAAGCACGGAACATTTACTATTTCTAACTTTGGTTCCATTGCAGGAATGTATGGCACCCCTGTATTAAACTATCCACAAGCAGGCATATTAGGTATCGGACGGATAGTAAAGCAACCCATTGTGAATAAAAATGATGAAGTGGTAGCAGGAAATGTTCTTGGTCTTTCGCTAACTGTTGACCACAGAATAGTGGATGGTGGAGAAACAGCACGATTCATAAAGCAAATTATGGACTACCTAGGAGATCCATTCTCATTATTATTAGAATAACTTTTTAAATTGGTTAACTGATTAGTTTATTAATTGGTTAACCAATTTTCTTGAACTACCTTTGCCATACAAACTACAAAACAATTTCATAAGTTACTGTGATATCGATTACGTTAGTACAGTATTTACAACTGAAATAATGATTACAAAAAAACCATATAAAGAGTTTCCCGAACTTCTTTCCGAGTTATTTCCATATAAAGTACAAAAAATATCTGTAAATGCGGGCTTCACCTGTCCTAATAGAGATGGTAGCAAAGGCTATGGTGGTTGCACCTATTGTAATAATCAAAGCTTTAGTCCAGGATATGGTAAGCCCAAAAAAACAATAACAGAGCAAATGGGTGACGGCATACAATTCTTCTCGCACAAGTATCCTGAGATGAAATATCTTGCCTATTTTCAGTCATATACCAATACATATGACCCTGTAGAAGATCTAATTAGTAAGTATGAGGAGGCCCTTGCCTATCCTAACGTTGTGGGGCTTATCGTAGGTACTAGACCTGACTGCATGCCCGATAAACTGTTAGACTATTTCGAAGAGCTTAGCAAAAAAACATTTGTGCTCATCGAGTATGGAGTCGAAAGCACACTCAACACCACACTAGATAATATTAATAGGCTACACTCTTGGGAAGAGTCAATAGAGGCAATTATAAAAACTGCAAATAGAGGCCTTAGAGTAGGTGCACACATGATTCTTGGACTTCCTGGCGAAACCCATGAGGACTATCTTAATCATGCACGAAAGCTATCTCAACTGCCGATAACTACCATAAAGCTACACCAGCTTCAAATTATTAGAGGCACTGTGATGGCTAAGCAATATAAAGATAATCCAGAGATGTTTCACATATTCGAGTCTGACGAGTATGTTGATTTATGTATCGATTTTGCAGAAGTGCTTAAC
>JAAYFB010000121.1 GCA_012728465.1 Proteiniphilum sp.
GAGTAATTGGGGCGATATTTTATAGTTGAGGAAAAACATTTTTTTGAAATTCTCTCTATTATCATTACATTTGTATAACTAACGGTTTTTAAAAGCTATGGGAATATTCTTTTTTTATAACAATCGAAAGCCTCGCAAATTCCAGCATCGAACCATCATGTTTGACTCGGATGAGGAGGCACGCAAAGAGAAAATGGAGAAACGCATCCGTCGCATTCAGCAGGATATTGCTCGCGAGGAGGGTAGGGAGATAGAAATAGAAGAATCTCGTGAGAAGACTGACTTTGGTAAAGAATTTGTTTCGCAAACTAAGTTTTTGAAGCGTCGCAAAGAGCGGGAGGAGGGCGGTAGTAAGCCATTTTTTGCAAATAATATTACAATTGTATTATTGCTTGCAGCCCTAATAGTCGCTTTCTATATTCTATTCTTGAGATAATAAAGTGTGTGTAACTTGAGTCTCAATCTTTATCAATAAACATTGCCCATTATAATTTTCTTTTGGGCATAGTGGTAGTATATAAAAACCACATAAATTCTATATTTTAATATTTAAGCATGTCGGATATAATTAATTTATTGCCCGATTCTATTGCCAATCAGATAGCTGCAGGTGAAGTGATACAGCGACCTGCATCTGTGGTGAAAGAATTGGTGGAAAATTCGCTCGATGCCGAGGCAAAACATATTCAGGTTATAATTAAAGACGCAGGAAGAACGCTTGTTCAAATTGTTGATGACGGCAAGGGGATGAGTGAAACTGATGCACGTATGGCATTTGAGAGACATGCAACATCTAAAATAAAAAATGCTGATGATTTGTTTTTACTCCATACACGTGGTTTTAGAGGTGAAGCTCTAGCTTCAATTGCATCTATTGCGCATGTTGAGTTAAAGACACGCCAGCCCGATAGTGATGTTGGTACACATATTAAGATTGCTGGCTCTAAGGTTGAGAGCCAGGTGTCGGTGTCAACTCCTGTGGGAACTAGTATAGCAGTAAAGAATATATTTTTTAATGTTCCAGCTCGTCGCAAGTTTTTGAAGTCTAACGAAACGGAGCGTCGCAATATATTGGGCGAACTAGAGAGAATAGCTTTAGTAAATCCTGAAGTTGAGTTTACTCTGTATGAAAATGATGTGCAAACTATGCACTTGCCAGCTGGCAATTTGCGTCAACGCATTGTTCAGGTAGAGGGTAAGAGAATCAATCAACAGATTATTGAAATTGAGGAAGCAACGACTTTGGTAAGCATCAAGGGGTATATTTCAATGCCACAGTATGCTAGAAAAGGAAGAGCAAGGCAGTTCTTTTTTGCAAACAATAGGTATATAAGACATCCCTATTTTCATAAGGCGGTAACGACTGCTTTTGAAAAACTAATATCACAAGGAGAAAATCCTCATTATTTTATTTATTTTGATGTTAATCCTAATGCTATTGATGTAAATATTCATCCTACTAAGACAGAGGTTAAGTTTGAAGATGAAAATGCAATATGGCAAATACTGTTAGTAACTATAAAGGAGTCTTTGGGCAAATTTAATGCAATTCCAAGTATAGATTTTGATACTGCTGATGCTCCCGAAATTCCTATTTTTGATAATACTAATGTTGATAGAACAGCATCTATGCCGGGGGTGCGTATTAATCAGAGCTACAATCCATTTCAAGTGAATCAAGGTGGCTATTCATCGCCCCCAAAACCAAACTTGGATTGGGAAAAACTGTATGAAAGTGTAGGGAGTGACGAAGGTGATTTTGATGATGAGGTAACTGCCGTGGAGATAGGTAGCGGTGAGGCTACTATCTTTAGTTCGCAAGTAGGACAGGTTCATTCAACTGAAGAGGTGGTTTCAACATATTCACCCGAGCATTATCAGTTTAAGCAAAAATATATTCTTACGTCGGTAAAGTCGGGGCTTATGATAATCGATCAGCATCGTGCACATATTCGCATATTGTTTGATAAGTATTTGTTGCAAATAGCCGATCGCAAGGGAGTATCTCAAAGGGTTCTTTTTCCCGAGATACTACAGTTGTCTCAAACTGAAGCTTCGGCGTTTTCTGAAATTGTTGATGATCTTGAGGCTTTGGGCTTCGAGTTTTCCGATATGGGTGACAATGCATTTGCAGTGCAAGGCGTACCTTCTGAATTGAGTAATGTGAATTTTGTTGAGCTTATTCGCTCAATGATTGACGATAGTGTTGAATTGGGTGTAGATGTGAAAGAAAAGATTTACGAGTCTTTGGCTTTATCCATGGCTAACTATACGGCAATACCTTATGGCAAAAGTCTGTCGGAAGAGGAGATGTTGTTTATGGTTAATCAGCTTTTTTCGTGTCGCACACCAAACCATACGCCAGATGGCAGATCCATTATTGCGGTAATATCCGACGATGAGCTTGACAAAAAGCTCAAATAATCTTTCTAGTGTTATAGGCAGTTATGTTCTATAATTTCAGTGCTGTGCTCTATATTAATACTAAAACTATATCTATCTTATGAATTATGCATCATGTGGTAAAAGCGGACTAAAATTGCCTCAAATATCTCTTGGTTTGTGGCACAATTTCGGATTTGTAAATAACTTGCTTGAAGCAGAGAAAATGATAAAACATGCCTACGATAGTGGTGTTTGTCATTTTGACTTGGCTAATAACTATGGGCCACCTCCTGGGTCGGCCGAAACTAATTTTGGGAGAATACTAAAGTCTAATTTGGCTTCTCACCGCGACAAAATTATTGTGTCTTCAAAGGCTGGTCATTTGATGTGGGATGGGCCTTACGGTGATGGCTCGTCTCGAAAGCAAATAATGGCGAGTATCGATCAAAGTCTTACAAGAACTGGGCTTGATTATTTTGATATATTTTATTCTCACAGATACGATTCTGAAACTCCAATTGAGGAGACAATGCAGGCGTTGGTTGATATTGTGCGACAAGGCAAAGCATTGTATGTGGGTTTGTCTAAATATCCTCCTGAGCTAGCCCAAAAAGCTATGGACTACCTAAGGGATAGGGATACGCCATGTTTGATATTTCAGGATAAGTATAGTATGTTTAATCGTAAGCCGGAGGAGGAGATTTTTCCACTTGTAGATAAAAATGGTTCTGGCTTTATTGGCTTTTCACCTCTAGCGCAAGGATTGCTTACGGATAAGTATCTTAAAGGGATCCCCGTAGAGAGTCGTGCAGCAGATAAATCTGGATTTCTGCAAAAAGAGCAAGTAACTATAGAGCTTGTTGATAAGGTTCGTAGTCTAAATGAAATGGCTACCAATCGTGGACAAACTATGGCTCAGATGGCTGTTGCTTGGACTCTTAGAGATAAAAGAGTTACATCGGTAATTGTAGGGGCACGAAATTTAGAGCAGCTAAAAATGAATCTTGAATCGTTGAATAATTTAAACTTTAGTGAAGAGGAATTGACGATTATTGATGATATTTTAGATGGTGCCATATTGTAGCATATTGATGATTATAGTGCAGCTTGCTTGTACTATAATCATCAATTAATAATTTAAATTACATAAATAGGATGTACCAGCGCATCGTAGTGTTGCTTTTTGTTGTCTTAACTTCATGCATAACAGAGGAGCCCAAATTTACTATTCCATACGCCCCCGTGCGATTTTCAGTGGATTTAAATGGTGTTGACTCTGATATGTATCCTTTGTCTTATAAGATATTTACTCGTCCTCGTGCTATCAATGAGTATGTGGGTTATGGCGGTCTGTTGATTTTTCGAAATCATGAGAATAAGATATTTGCTTACGATTTATGTTGTCCTCATGAGGATGATAAAAATATAAGAGTAAAGATGGTGGATAATATTAGTGCGCAGTGCGAGGTTTGTGGCAGCTTATTTGAAGTGATGTCAGGTCTTGGAATTAAACAATCTGGTGTATCGTCAGAGAACTTGCAAAGGTATAGGGTAGATACCTCGGGAAGAACGGGGGCTTACATGATTAGAAACTTATGAAAAATTGAAAGAAAAAAAGCTTTTTGTTCAATTTATTTTGGATATTGAAAAAAGTTTCCTACCTTTGCACGTGCAAACCTGAGGGTAATATGTTTATCATATCTGTTTGCAGTGCTTCTTACAGTGGTAAGTAGTAGCAATAATGCGAAAATAGCTCAGTTGGTAGAGCACAACCTTGCCAAGGTTGGGGTCGCGAGTTCGAGTCTCGTTTTTCGCTCCATTTATAA
>JAAYFB010000122.1 GCA_012728465.1 Proteiniphilum sp.
CCACAGCAACTAGAAAAAGCTAAGGCAATTATGGACACTTACCTAGATGAGGTTATTGTGAATTGATTAAAGATCTTGCATTTGATTATGAACACAAATCAAAAACAAGGCAAAGAAGCATTATCTATGCCTTGTTTTTTTAATATATACATTTTTGTCAATTTATTCAATTGATATTTCAGTAATGTGATTTGGTATTATAATAGCATAATGTGCAGCATATTGAGCTATTTTGGCCTGAAGTTTACTAATATTATCAGGAATATAACTGTTACCTATTACAGATTTTTCAAACAACTTTTCGTACCATGCACAAGCCGCTGTATATCTACCATAAGTAATTTCCAAATGATATCCATCCTTACAAAAAGTATCACCTAAGATACTTGTTCGCCCATTTTGTATAGCTGTTCCCGACGGAATAATCATATTTATACCCTCTTTTAGTGCTACCCGACTAGTTGCGTCAACAATAGCATCATACATTATAGTTTGATTATTGTCATATTTTGCAAATCCTGAATGAGTTGAATTTTGAGCATAAGCCCAAGTGGCGTGCAGTACAATCTCCATACTTGGATTAGTAGAATGTTCTTTCACAAAAGATGATAACTCCACAATAAAGGGATAATAAGACTTATAGTCACCAGAAAGAGAACTAACTTGCTGCAAAGACACATAATCCCAATCTTCATCATTTATTATATCGATAAGAGTAAGACTAGGAGTCTCAGTTCTAATTCCATCAACAATTTTATGATATGAGTAAGCGGCTGTGTTATTCGTCATATTGTTAAAGTGCCTTTCCAAACTACACCCTGCTATGTATGCATTGCCTATAACTATAGTGTCACCACTTGCCTCTACTAATCCTGAAAGATAATGTTCTATAGCATCATACGAAAAACTATTCCCTATTGCAAGTACACGAATATTCTTTGCATGTACTAAAGAAACAGAGAAACATAATAGTAACAGTAAAAATATTATCTTTTTCATCACCTATAAACTTCAAAATACATACATCATAAATAGAATCACTTTGTTACTGCAAATATCTCCTCAACAACTGAATTGTAATATTCTATCGACTTCTTAATTTCTGGAAGATTATTATCCCAATTAGATTCATATTCAATAGTAAAATAACCGTTAAAGGCTTGGCTTTTCAATTCTTCCAACATTAATTTAATATCTAAATCTCCAGTACCCCAAATAACATCCTCGTAATTATCACTTACTTCATCTTTCAATATATCCTTAAAGTGCAATGAAATAACACGTCCACTCAATTCTTTAAGAGCAGAAACAGGTTCTACTCCCATACGTTTAAAGTGACCTACATCGGCGCTTGAACCAAGAATATAACCCCTATCTTCAATATTATCTAATAATATCTCAGGTGTCCAATAAGAGTTTTCGTTAGGATGGTTATGGCATGCAACTTGTACGCCATATTTAGTTGCAAGACTTTCTACTACATCCCAGTCGCTACGTAATGGTTCAGCACTAATAAACTTCAAGTCCATATTTTTGGCAAAAGCAAATACTTTTTCCCAATCATCTCGTGCTGAAGTCCAAACACCTGAAGATATAATCTTTACATCATATGATTTGGCAATTTCTATCAAGTCTTTTTGTTGATCTAAGGTAAGATCATAACCAAATAGAGCATCTCCAAAACCTTCACCCATTCGATGTCCAGGGTAAATTTCAATAAAATTCAACCCTAATTCCTTACACTTTGCCAATGATTCAATGACAGTGAACTTATGAAATGTATATGATTGCATTGATAGTTTCCAATCCTTCTTCTGCACTTTTTCCTTTGATTGTTCTGATCCTATACAACCAATCAAGGCCAAAAGCAATGATATAATAAATAGCTTTATAACTTTCATAGCAATTAACTTATAAGTTTTGTTAATTAATTATTAACCTCAGATTATTTATCAGTATTATATTTCCTCATCCAGAACCTTTCAATGTCCTCTAAGGATTTACCTGCAGTTTCGGGCATAAGTTTCCAAACAATTAATATGTATGGTACGCACATAGCTGCAAACAAGAAGAATGTCCCGCCTGGAGTTACAGTTTCTAATAACCATGGAGTTAACTGACCTATTAAGAATGTTCCAATCCACAACGATAAACCTGCGATTGACATGGCCAATCCTCTGATTTTAGTTGGATACATTTCCGACAAGAATACAAATATAACAGCACTAATAGATCCTGCAGTAAAAAATATGTATAATAAGAAAAATGTAAGAAGCAATTGACTAGGCATATTCAATGCTTCACCTTTCATAAAATAGAGACCTATCAATAATAGAGATACTATCATTCCAGATACACCTACATAAACCATTTTCTTGCGACCTACTTTATCAATAATAAATAAGGCCAAAATAGTAGTTCCCATATTTACTAATCCGATTAACGTTTGATAGTACAAAGAGTCACCACTTGACAAACCACTTGACTCAAAAATAGAAGGACCGTAATACAAGACAGCATTTACTCCCATAAATTGCCCTAAAATAGCAATTGCTGAGCCAATTATAACGGCTCTAAAGATACCCGGACTAAATAATAATCTCCAATCTGATTTTCCTTCTGACTGAAGCATCATTTTAGTTTCATCGACTTGAAAATTAACTATCTGTTGGTCATTATAAATTTTAGATAATACTCTTGTTGCATCACCTTCTTTGCCTTTCACAATTAACCATCTAGGACTTTCAGGAATAATAAATATTACAATAAAGAAAATGACAGCTGGCAAAGACTCTGCACCAAGCATCCCTCTCCATACTTCTGTTCTAAAAACTTTAGTCAACAACTCAGAGGATGATGTGAAGCTTATAGATAAATCCATCAGATAGTAATTCATTAAATAAGCACCAAGAAATCCAATTGTAATTGCAAGCTGATATAATGTTACCATACGTCCTCTATATTTAGCGGGAGATATTTCAGAGATGTATAATGGAGAAACAATAGAAACAATGCCAATTCCTAGTCCACCAACAATTCTATAAACAATAAGCTGCTCTAATGAGGGCGATACGGCACAACCCAGTGCAGAAATCGTGAATAAGGCTGCTGAGAAAATCATTGTTGATTTACGTCCAAAGCTATCACTTAATTTGCCCGCAAATAATACACCAACTATAGACCCAATTAAAGCACAGCCAACATACCAACCACTTTGAAGTGTGCTTAAATTAAACTGTGATGTTATTTGAGATATAGTTCCAGAAATAACAGCAGTATCGTATCCAAATAAAAAACCTCCAATAGCTGCAACAATTGCTAGCAGCAATACATAAAGTATATTTTCTGTATTTTTCATACTTCAGTTTTTAAATCTCAAAATATTCCTTATACCTATTATAGAGATGTCCTGCTTGTGAGTATGCTGACTGAGGACTCATGAAATGAGAAAACTCAAATGTTATTGCCTTATCATATCCTGCTCTCATTGCAGCTTCTAACTTCATTCTAAGTTTATCAAACTTAATAGGTAAAAACTTGATTGGCATATCACGATCAAATGATTCTGCATTAGTCCAACATTTCATCCCATACTTATCAGCTAATTTTTTATTAACTGTAAAGAATGCATCTAACTCGTCATAATCAATATGACCATCTTGAAAAGCTACAGCATCTACAACATCATGGATACCATCAAATATTTCATCCCACTCCTTCTCGTGTTGTTGTATAGACACAGCATCCTCTTTTGATATTGCGGCACCACTTGCAGCCACAGCTTTTTTACCATCAATCCAAGGTGATATAAATGTTGGTAAGCCATTCGATATATCTTTGCACTGCTTACCCATTGCATGAAATGTATCAATTGCCCCTTTAGTAGCACGGCTAATTTCACCACTTAGATACCAGCCGCCAAAGCTTTTATATTTACTTCCATAATTTTCCCACACTTCGTCAATTACATACTTGTTATCTTCAATTTCGTGCGACATATCACCAGTAGCCCAATAATGTCCTGAATCGTATAATCCAAAATAAAACTTCATTCCATACTTATCTGATAGTCTTAAATACATATCCAATAAATCAACAGAAGGCATGTAACAACCTTTATTTAATAAATACTTAGAAGGGTATGTTATGAACTTCTTATATCCAGATCTTATCATTATGACAGTATCAATCCCAATATTTTTCATGTGTTGAAAATCTAAATCCCACTCTGCTTCTCCCCAGTTTTGATGAGGGATGTCATGAGTTATTTCGTCTAGGAATGTTCCAGTTATTTGCAA
>JAAYFB010000002.1 GCA_012728465.1 Proteiniphilum sp.
CACTTATTCAATCTCTGAAATGCTTAATATTCATGAACTCCGAAATGAATACACTCATAATAGGGAGAGTATCATAGCTAATTTTACAGACTTCTCTAATGCTGATAATGATTTAGAACCAATTTGCTTGAAAAACAAAATATGGGAGCTAATAAAGCTAGACTTTATTGAAGAGATGGATAAATTCAAATAAAGACTTAGCAATTCCATAAACCACAGTCAGAGCATTACAATGAATAGTACTCCGAATAGGGTTACTAAAATAAATATCAGTGGAATTAATTATTAAAACTCATCATTTACCACGTGCATCCTATGACTAACTCCCCACTCCTCCATTGCAATAAGAACATCATTAAGCGTGGAGCAATATGGAGTTAGTGAATACTCAACAGTGATGGGCTTGGTGTTTTTCACCTTACGATGTACCAATCCATTCATTTGCAATTCTTCAAGCTCCTTAGATAATATACGTGGAGTAATACCTACTTCACTGCTCAACTGATTGAACCTCATCGGCCCATCACGTAGAACCGAAATCAATATCAACTTCCATTTTCCACCAACTACATCTAGTGTATCTCTGATTGCCATATCGGCTCTTCTACATTTCTCGCTACTAAACATACTATTCATTTTGTAACTACTATCGTTTTAATATTATGATGCAAATATAATAATTTTGCACGATATTTGCATAGAGTTTAATAATCACAGCAAAAAAATAATATGGCTTTAAAACCAATATTAAATCCGGAAGATATTCCTCACCGCTTTGCGGAGGCATGGAATGAATATAATCCTGATGGAATAGCAGACCTATTCTATGACGATGCCGATTTTGTAAATGTAACAGGCAAATGGTGGGACAACAAGACAGATATTTGGAAAGCTCACGACTTTGGCTTGAGAGTGATATTTCAGAACTCAAGTCTTGAGATATTAAAGGTTAAAGTAAAAGCACTTTCTGACAATGTAGCAGTAGTACATAGCAAACTTAGACTATCTGGCCAAACAAAGAATAAAACAGAGAAAGAGGTTGGAGACCGAGAGACAATGTTCATATTTGTTGCTAAAAGACAGAACAATGGTGAGTGGCTATGTGTTTCAGCACAAAACACTGACATAGTTTATGGAAAGCAAACCAATATCAGGGATGAAAGTGGCGAACTGAAATCGGTAAGCTACAAAGAGAGAATAGTTAGAGTTACACGCGACCTAAACGAAGAGGGCTAAAGATATGGAAGAGAATATGATGAATAAATTCCGCATCGACCCAACTAAGGGTATGGAATTTGGCATTTACACTTTAGGTGATCATATGCCAAATCCACTTACAAATGAGCGAATTTCCGCACAACAAAGATTGAAAGAAATCATCGAACTTGCTAAGCTATCTGAACAAGCAGGTGTTGACTTCTTTGGTGTGGGCGAAAGCCATCAAGAGTATTTCACAACGCAAGCACATACAGTAGTTTTGTCAGCTATAGCTCAGGCAACAAGCAAAATAAAACTTAGTAGTACATCAACAATAATTAGCACACTAGATCCAGTTCGTCTGTTTGAAGACTTTGCTACTCTAGATTTGATATCTGATGGCAGGATGGAGATAGTGGCAGGTCGTGCCTCCAGAATTGGAAATTTCGAATTACTGGGCTACAACTTGAACAAATATGAAGAGATATATGAAGAGAAGCTAGAGCTATTGCGCTTAATCAACGACAATGAGATAGTAACATGGCATGGTGAGTTTCGTGCATCATTGCGAGATGCTGAGATTCTTCCTAGACCAAAAGATGGATACATTCCTATTTGGCGTGCTGTGGGTGGCCCACCTGCAAGTGCAGTCAAAGCTGGATACACGGGCATACCAATGATGCTTGCTACACTAGCTGGCCCTATTGAGTATTTCAAATCTACTGTAGATACTTATCGCGAGTCATTGACATTTGCCAATTATGATGCCGACACATTTCCTATAGCAACGGCAGGACTCTTTTATGTAGCAGAAACCACTAAACAAGCTCAGCAAGAGATGTTTCCTTTCCTAAGCAAAGGGATGAAGCTGAGCAATGGTAAGGAGTTTCCAAAGTGGCAATTTTCTCGAGCCGTAGAACAAAAAGATGTATTAAACGTTGGTTCACCTGAAGCAATAATAGACAAAATATTACTTCAACACGAAACATTCAATAATCAAAGATATATTGCTCAAATAGACTTTGGAGGAATTCCCTTCGATAAGTTGATGAAGAATATAGAAATAATAGGCGAAAAAGTGTTGCCTACAATTAAGAAGTACACTTCACAAACAAAAGATAAATGAAAATAGTAGCATTAGTGGGAGCTAAGGTTGGTTGGAGTACCAAAGTAGCTACCAACAATATAAAAGAGACGTTAGAGAATAAATACAAAGGCGAAATAGTTGATGTTATCGACTTAGCCGAATACGATATAGAGTTTGCGGACGGGCGTAACTTCATGGATTATCGCCAAGACACAGCAATGGTTATAAATAAGCTTATGGATGCAGATGTAATAATCATCACTACGCCTGTATATCAGGCATCCATCCCTGGCTTGTTGAAGAATGTATTCGACCTATTGCCAATGGATGCGTTTCAAGACAAAACAGTGGGCATTATGGTTGTAGCAGGTTCTGAGAAACATTTCTTAGTGGCAGAGCAACAACTAAAGCCAATTCTTAGCTTTATGAAGGCTCAAACAGTTCAATCGTATGTATTTGCCACTCAAAATGATATTGTCAAAGGCAGAATAATAAATCAAGATGTTATATTCAGAATTGACATATTAGTTGATGAGATAATGCAGACAGCCATTGCATTTAAAAACATAAAAGAAGCACAAGATGCAATGTATGATTTTTAGTTGACAATATCAATATAGATTAGAAGGCTTGGGAAGTTTAGTTCCTGAGCCTTTTTTAATTCTTAAACAAGTGTAGCGTATCTGTTAC
>JAAYFB010000123.1 GCA_012728465.1 Proteiniphilum sp.
TTCAAGGTTGGGACAAGAGCACTCAAAACCAAAAGCTGTTAAATCATTCACAAATTGGGGTATATTATTAACTATATCCATCAAACCAAAGTTGGGATGATAATAATTATTTTTAGAAATTACAAAACCAACATTGGTTTTTGTTCAATTATTTTCAGAAGTAGTAAAACCAACGTTGGGATAACAATAATTATTTTTGGAAATAGCCATACCAAGGTTGGTTTTGGAGTAAACCAAAAAACGTCAGAAGATATAATCTCCCGACGTTTTATAATATTTAATCGATTAAACGATTAATCAGTTACACAGTTCACCGATTATTTCACAATATTCAATTCCTCAATAATGTGAGGCGCATTCATAATCTTATCTATTGTGTAGAGCACGTATCTGATGTCAACACTAATGGTGCGTTGCATTTCTGGGCCAAAGATAATATCGCCACTAAGTGCCTCCCAGTTTCCATCAAATGCAAGACCAATTAGCTCGGCATTAGCATTCATAACAGGGCTGCCAGAGTTACCACCTGTAATATCATTGTCTGACAGGAAGTTTACGCGAAGAGTACCATCTTCAGCAGCATACTGACCATAGTCTTTCGATTTTATTGCATCAAGCACATATGGCTGCAAATTAAACTCTGGGTCGCCTTCTTTATATTTCTCTAAGATTCCCTTTTCGGTAGTGTAATAGTTGTACCACGCACCATCAAAAGGAACATATCCTTTTACCGAGCCATAGCTCATGCGCTGAGTGAAAGTAGCATCAGGATAAAAATCCTTCTTCTTGTCCATGCGCATCAAAGCTGCTATTAATTCTCGTTCGCCTCTCATCATATCTTCATAGGCTGTGAGCATATTTCCAGATATTTCGTATCCCATATCTTTTGTAGAAATAGCTAGCTGCATTGCAGGGTCTTTTGTTAACACTTCTGTGTTGGCCGATTTCAATAGCTCAAGCAAGTCCTCCAAGTTTGTGAACTTGCTGTTGGCAAACAACCAATCGGCATAGGCACCATAATCACCTTTAAACTCATCATTTATCACTTGATAAATGTCGGGATGATATTTTTCGGGAACACGCTTTGCATAAAGCGACATCAGTGCTACTACTACATCACGATCAAGACGAGGTTCGTAGTTTTTGTATGCTTCAAGTATTCTGTCATTAATAAAGTCAGCCTTCTCTTCGTCTGTACCGTTTGTGTTAAACTGCAAAATGGTGTTAGCAAATCTGATTAGCTCAATACCATTATTGAAAGTCTCCATAAAGTATGTGGCATATTTAGCATCTTCGGCCGAACCCTCATAAGCATTTTTCAATGTGCTAAGCAAATCTCCGTACTGTTTCTTATTTTTCTTCGAGCCATTAATCCATTTACTCAATCTAGCTTCAAGTCTCTCTTTTTCGTCAAGCACATTAAGCTTAACCAAAGCCTCGTTCATACCCATTGAGTTTTTCCAGTAGTTTGAACTGCCTGCATATTTATTTGCATACTTTAGACGGATAGTATCATTTTGTGTCATTTCGCTCCACCAAATATCTTGCTTCACGCCACGCACCTCTATGCGAGGCTTGTTTTGCGACTCCATCATTTGCTTGATTCCAAACGATGACATGTATCTGTCGGTGCTTCCAGGATAACCAATTGTCATAGCATAATCATTATCATTAACTCCAGCTAATGACACCGGCACTACATATCTTGGTGTGTATGGCACATTGTCTTCAGAATATCTTGCAGGCTTGTTATCTTTGTCTGCATAAACGCGGAACACTGAAAAGTCGCCCGTGTGGCGTGGCCACATCCAGTTGTCGGTGTCGCCACCATATTTTCCTATTGATGATGGAGGAGTAACTACAAGACGTATGTCGCGAAACACATCATATATAACTTTATAGTATTTGTTTCCTGAATAGAAAGGAATGATGCGTGCCGAAGTGAATGGATCCTCCTCGTACTGGCCTACTAACAAGTCAGAAATAGAATCAATAGCATTAGATCTCTGTATTTCTGATAAATTAGCTGGAACTTTAGACAAAATATCTTTTGTTACATCTTCCATGCTACGCAAAAACTGTATTGACAATCCATCAGCATACAGCTCATCTTGCTTAGTGTCAGCCTTGAAACCATCTCTCAAGTAATCATGTTCTACAGCACTTAGCTTTTGAATGGCCCCGTAGCCACAGTGGTGGTTAGTAAATATAAGACCTTGCTCCGAAACAGCAACACCCGTGCAACCTCCACCAAATATTACTACTGCATCCTTTAGTGATGAATTATTTTCGTCGTACAACCTATCAATTGGGAATGTGAAGCCTAGCTCCTTCATCCTTTCCACACTCTGGCGGTTTAGTTCTTTTAGTAGCCACATGCCCTCATCAGCACTGACCATCGTTATTGCCAATAGAGCAAAGGCAATAGATAAAAATCTTTTCTTCATTAAAATGTTATTATAAGTATGATTAAATTATTTATGTTCTATTATTTTGATTTGAAATACTTACCTATCACAGGGATGTCGTGCAAAGGTAATTCTTTTCTTATTAGGATAATTGCATATGCTACAACAAAAATAGTATTGATACACAATCGCAACCACACATTATCTATATAGGCATGTGTTAATTGCATACCTGCAAACAGCACCAAAGCTATGATTGTGAACAGTGAAGCAGTCTTTAGATTGTAAGGAATGGGGTAATGTTTTTGTCCCAAAAAGTAAGAGACTATCATCATCACCAAATTTGAGAAAAAGGCTGCCCATGCACAAGCCATGTAGCTAAATGTAGGAATAAATAATAATTGAATTATGAGAGTTATCACAAAACCCATGATTGACAAATATGCACCCCATTTAGTATTATCGGTAAGTTTGTACCACAAAGACAAGTTGAAGTAAAGGCCGAAAAACAACTCGCCCATCATCACGATGGGAACTACTTTTAGCCCCTCGTGATAGCTTTGAGGAATAAGGAACTTAATGATATCCATATACCCTATGGTGAACAGGAATATCAATAGGCCCAAAATAAGAAAATACTTAGAAGCATCGGCATACGATTGCACTGACTTACCAGACGAGCTTTTGTCTTTAGCAAATATAAAGGGCTCAAAAGCATACCTAAATGCTTGGGTAAACATCACCATAATTACAGCAATCTTGAAGCTCTGCCCATAAATGCCTAGTTGAGTTAGTGCATCGGCTTTGTTAGGGTAAAGAATTGGAAATATTATCTTATCCATCGTTTGGTTAAGCACACCAGCAATACCCAAAATCATTATCGGAAACGAATATCGTAATATTTTGCTTAATAGTGCTTTATCAAAACTATACTTAATACGTAATTCGGGGGTTAAAAACAGAAACTGCGAGGCCGAAGCTATTAAATTGGAATACAGAATATAACCAACACCATTCTTAATATCATACCACCCAAACAATTCAGGACTTATGGTCTTTAATTTTGGTGCAATGATGAAGAAAAAGATATTAAAAGCAATCGTTATCACCACATTCAGTATCTTAATTGAGGCAAATTTTACTGGTCTCTGCCTAAATCTTAGATAAGCAAAGGGAATAGACGCTATAACATCTATAGCCAAAATAAGCAATATCACCACCAAGTAGTGTGGTTTAATAATCATACCAAACCCGCTAAGAACACCAGATATGGGATTAATCAGCGAAAGAGATACAAGCAAAAAAAGCAACGTGGTAGTAAATATTGATATTAAGGTGGTAGAATATACCGTGATGGGGTTTTTCTCTTTATTGGCAAATCTAAAGAAACCTGTCTCCATTCCGTAGGTTAATATCACCTGAAACAGTGCAACATAGGCATAGAAATTAGTGATTGCGCCCATCTCAGCCCTAGTTTCAAGCTCAAAAGCCCAATACAAGCCCAAAAACCAACTCAACAGCTTAGGTACGATACTACTTATGCCATAAATAGTAGTCTCCTTTGCTAACTTTCTCATTTCACTTGCCATAACTCGCTCATATATTTATATAAGGGGCAAAATTAATCAAAATATGCGTAGCACATCTATTTACAATATATTTATAACCGTTACTGATATATTTAATATTAAGTCTGGGATATCAAACCATTCGCAAATTCAAAATAGCTTGATTGAAAAAATTATATTAAAATGACTGGCTCATATCTAAAAAGTAGTATATTCGAAAAATTATTTACAAATGTTATATATTTGTTGCGTAAACTAAACGTTACCAGTTAGACTATAACAACATAAACTAGGAAATATGAGTTACAAAACAGGAAAATCAAAACCACTTGAGGAGATAACTTTAAAAGATATATTAGAGAATCCCATTTGGGAATGGTCATTAAACGAAGAAAGTAATGAAGAACAAGATGAAACTTGGCAAAGACCAATTATCGAAACAGATAATGTAACAAACGAAATGTTTAATCCAACAATAACACTTAAAATAAAGGATTCTGATTTCTATGGTTCGGCAGAATATGATTGTGAAACAGAAAGTCTATCGGCAATTTCCATCTGGAAAGATAACGAATGGGTTTTATTAAGTGAACTTGAACAGCCTATACCTCTGACTTTTATTGCGGTGCCAAAAATATTTGGTGTTGAAAACGTCAAATTTATTTGCAAAGATTTGCTTGAGGATTTTGCTGCAAGAATATAAAAGAACCGTTTCTTACCAACACTCGACAAAATACTCCTAAAATGAACTACAAAAAAA
>JAAYFB010000124.1 GCA_012728465.1 Proteiniphilum sp.
CGTTGTCACACGAAAATGTTCAAAAGTGGTTCGATATTTACGCTTTGCCATACGAAAATGTCAAAAAGTGAATGTGCAAAACACGTTGTCATTTGACAACGTCAAATTGCAAATGATATTTAACACGCACATTTATTATTTGCGTTAAATTTAAATGTATTTTGCATTTGAGTTAAGTTAATTTTTTAACATCGTGGTTTTGATCGAAAAAATACCAGCGAAAGGAGTGATTGACTGAGATAATTTTTGTGCTTTTATTGCCATGTAAATATATTTAATGCAACAACCAGTATAGGTGAAATATTACACATTCCAAATCTACTGAAAAGATATTTCATATCAATTCTTTACTTTTATATAGAAAATAGATGCTCGTGGAGTTAAGGTAATTGTATAATAAACTATCAATTGCATGATAAGCAAACCAAACAAATAATGCGTTAAACATTTGTACTATCTTTGCACCTGCAACGATAATTACATATCACAACTTATATACGATGACATACGTAAGACCAAAAAAGAATCTGGGACAACATTTTCTGACTGATTCAAAAATAGCTAGCAGAATTGCAGACACATTAGATGACTTTGCCAATCTTCCTGTTTTGGAAGTTGGGCCAGGCACTGGAATGCTTACTAAACATTTACTAGAGAAAAGCAGCAACTTGAAGGTAGTAGAAATAGATAAAGAGTCCATCGCATACCTTAATGAACACTTTCCACAGCTACATGGCAATATATTAGAACAGAATTTTCTTACAATGGACTTCAAGCAACATTGGGATGGTCAATTTTGTGTCATTGGAAATTATCCTTACAATATATCATCACAGATATTCTTTAAAGTGCTTGATAATAAAGATTTAATTCCATGTTGTACGGGTATGATTCAAAAAGAAGTGGCCGAACGAATGGCTGCATCACATGGCAGTAAGGCATACGGGATACTTAGTGTGCTAATGCAAGCATGGTATGATATTGAGTATTTATTTACTGTAAATGAAGGAGCTTTTAATCCGCCTCCTAAAGTGAAATCGGCAGTTATAAGACTTATAAGAAATGATAGGAAAAAACTAGGTTGCAACGAATCCTTATTCAAGTCTGTTGTTAAGGTAACATTTAATCAACGTCGAAAGATGATACGAAACCCAATAAAAGCAGTATTACCTCAAGGAATAGTGCTACCCGAATACGAACTGCTCACAAAACGTCCCGAACAACTTTCTATCGAACAATTTGTGGAGCTAACTAATTGGGTAGAACAACTAGTAAAATAACTACTAGCTACTGGCTATTAGCCTTTAATAAAGGCTGATAACCAATAGCTAAATACTAAAGCGTTAAGCCTATATTATCAAACTTATCGTTGTAGTCTTTAATAGCCAATTGAATTACGGTTAAGGCCTCTTCTCTTCCATAAACATGGCTAATTTCTGTCTTCCTATCCTCTCCTGGCATATCCTTATATGTTAGGAAATAGTGCTCGAGACGTTGAATAACTATCTTGGGCAGATCTGCTAGATTAATGATATGACCATACACAGTATCGTTTTTCAATACCGCAATAATTTTATCATCCGCTTGATTGCCATCAATCATCCTAAATCCACCAATGGGAATAGCATCTACTAATAAGTCGCCATGCGAAAGATCTTTCTCTGTCAAAACACATATATCCATTGGATCGCCATCACCTACAATATCTGTTCGATCAGTTTTTTGGTTACAAAAGTTACCCACATTTGTGCCACAAAATGTTTGAGGAATAAATCCATATAGTGCGGGCACTACATTAGAAAACTTTTGTGGTCTATCAACCTTAAGATACCCACTTGCTTTGTCTATTTCATACTTTACAGTATCAGTTGGAACCACCTCAATGAAGGCAGTAATCTCATTAGGTGCATCTCTTCCTATAGATATGCCGTGCCATGGGTGTGATTTATATCTCAATCCCATCAATCGACCAATTGGGTCGGAAAATTTGTCAGCCATGCTTTATTGTTTATATTATATAATTACTCTTTGTATAACAGATATGGGCGTCGTTGCTCTTTAAACTTAGCAACATCATCTTGCCATCTCTTCTTTATGTCTTTTGCCGACTTGCCAGCTAGTATATCTTTACGAATATAATCTACTCCTACAAGCTTTTCGAAAAAAGAAGAAAAGAACTTCTCTCCCATCTGCAAATTATTGTATGCATTTATAACGTATGAAAGGTCGAAACCGTTCGACCAAATATCATTATGTGAAATATTGCGTAAATCCACACCATAACATTTTTGATTTAATAGTGGGGGATTTTTTGCACCCGCTACGCTACGTGGAGTAAAAGTAAAGCTACTCCCCTTATACTTTGGATGTCCATAAACTTGAAATGGAAAATCTGTTCCACGACCAAGACTAACAACTGTTCCCTCAAACAAACAGGTAGAAGGATACAAATAGATTGAGTGCATGTTAGGTAGATTAGGCGATGGCGCAATTGGAAGCTCATACCTTGTTTGGTGAGTATAGTTGTCGCAAGATATTACCTCCACATCACACACTCGTCCGTTGGGCAACCACTTTTCGCCATTTATCATAAGTGCCAATTCGCCCAATGTCATGCCATGCACTATTGGTATTGGCAACCAACCCACACCCGACTTATGCTTCATATCCAGTATTGGACCATCTACATAAAAACCATTAGGATTGGGTCTATCCAATATTATCATCTTCTTATTATGTTCGGCACAAGCATCCATAAGCCTTGCCATGCTAGCATAGTAGGTATAAAATCTTAGTCCTACGTCTTGTAAATCAAATAATAGAACATCAAACTGCTTCATGTGGTTTGCTGTAGGCTTTCCCGCACTACTGCCATAAAGAGACCAAATGGGAATGCCTGTTTTAGAATCTACGGAGCTAGACACATGTTCGCCAGCATCTGCTGTTCCCCTGAAGCCATGTTCGGGCGAAAATATGCCAACAACATTTATTTTATTTGATACTAACACGTCCACAAGATGCTCTTTGCCCACAGTACCACTTTGATTTGTCATCACGGCAACACGCTTACCTTCAAGCAATGGCAAGTACAGCTCGGTGCGTTCAGCTCCTACTATCACCCCTTCAGCCTTAGCAATAGAAACTGACAGTAGTGTCGAAAATATCATAACAAATATTACCCTTCTCATTCTATCTCTTTTTTATTATATTTCTGTATTTCGTGCAGTCTGTCAAACTCCGTCTCTAAATTAAGCAACTCTTTCTTGACTTTCTTTAATCGCTCGATGGCTTCAATCCTTTTTGATTCTCCATCCTTGTTTGTTTTCAACACTTGCTTAGCTCCGTCTAGAGTCATTCCTCGTTCTTTCACCAAGTTATATACCAATTCTACTTCCATAATATCCTCTTTGGTGAACTGACGTGCTCCGCCTTGTGTCTTTTTGGGTTTTATATTATCAAATTCTTTTTCCCAAAAGCGTAATAAAGATGTATTGACAGCAAAGTGGTCTGCTACCTCCTTCAAGTTGTAATACAATCTCCTATCATTAAATTGAATTGGTCGCCTGCGTTTTGCCATATTTTTGTAGTGAAACAAGAGTTGTTTTATATAATTACGAACTTAAAGATAATAATTGAGATTGCAATTGTAATTCGATAATAGAACAATTAATCAATTAATATCCTCCAGCCACTTCATCACTCTCACAGGCCAGTCATTCACCCAATGTCCAGTATTTCTCAATCCATAACCATGTCCGCCAGAGGGATATAGATTCATCGAAACTGGCACACCAACTTCCTTAAGTGCATAATAATAGAAAAGGGAGCTGTCAATAAAACGCTCGTCATCCTGAGTTTGCACAATAAATGTGGGGGGTATTTTTTCACTTATCGTTATTTCGGAAGACACACCAAACTTATCACCACTCAAATAGGCAGGATAAACTAATACACAGAAGTCGGGACGAATACTCACTTCATCATAGGCATCTACTTTGGGATAAGTACGCTCAGCAAAAGATGTACTAGCCATAACCGATAGATGTGCCCCTGCCGAAAAGCCTAAAACACCAATCTTGTTGGCATCAATATTCCATTTATCAGCATTAGATCTAGTAATTGAAATGGCACGTTGCAAATCCTGCAATGGTGCTTCGTGCTTTTCCCTACCTTCACGGCGTGGCACACGATATTTAAGCAGCACGCAATTAATGCCTTGCTTATTAAACCATTCACAAATTTCAGTTCCTTCAAGATTGTAGGCCAGAATATTATACCCGCCACCTGGATTTACTATTATCGTAGTGCCAGAGTTATTATCTACCGAAGCTGGATAAAACGTTAAGGTAGGAACATCTACATCACTTATGCGTAACACGCTTTCGTTTGCAACTTTGTTGCCACTATAATCGTCTATTTGCTGCATTACTCCTTTTTCATTGGGTGCATTGTTTGGGAATAACTTTATTGTTTGAGCCATAGCAACTGAATTAATCAAAACTAGGATTGTAAGTAATATACTTCTCATAATTTGTTAGGTTTTATTTATAGATAACAAAAGTAAGAAATATATTCCGCAAAACATATTTATAAATCCGCAATAATAACTGTACAAGCAGCTCATATCATAAACAAATTGTTTTCAAGATAAATTGACTGTCTATCCTTTTATAACCGCCATGGGCGTAAGCTCAATTTTTATTTCAACAAGATCTTTCTGATTTGCCATCACTTGCTCAATATCTTTGTAAGAGCTAGGGGCTTCGTCGAGGTCGCTTTTATTGCGTACGGCATGGATAACACCCATCTCTTGCAAACGAGACATCTCAGCCTTAAGGTCAAGAGTTTTGCGAGCTTTTGCCCTACTCATCACCCTACCCGCGCCGTGCGAGCAAGAGTTGAACGATTCGGGATTACCCTTACCAATGACTAAGTATGACTTTGAACCTTGCGAACCTGGTATCATGCCCCACTCACCCAGTTCGGCACGTGTGGCACCTTTACGGTGAACTATTAGTTGTTCGCCAAAGTGAGCTTCGTAAGCAGCAAAATTGTGAGGTTTGTTGATAAAGTTTGAGAACTCTACATTGGGAAATATATTTACAAATGATTCCTTTACCCTCTCCATCATTAATTTACGGCTATTGAGTGCAAAGGCCATGCAATAGTCCATCTCTTTGAAATACAAATCGAAGTTTTTGCTATCACTCAAGAAATAAGACAAATCACGAGGAATATCCTTAATACCTCTCTCATACGTCTCTTCAATTGCTAGCTTGTGATAATGAGCAGCCACTGTGAAGCCAATATTTCGTGATCCAGAGTGGATCATTATCCAAATATATCCATCCGATCCACGCTGAATCTCTATAAAATGATTGCCACCCCCAAGTGTACCCACTTGAAATGTAGCACTTTCAAATTCTTGTATAACAA
>JAAYFB010000125.1 GCA_012728465.1 Proteiniphilum sp.
ATAAAAGCATTTGCACAAAAATAAATGCCATTTTCCAAACCATTTTTACTCATTCCCTAAATTTTTTGTGTCAACCATATTTGACTTTTGCTCATTGCCTTTTTTGCGAGTGTCAATGTGATTTGAGTTTTGCTCATTGTCGAAAATGCGAAGATATTTTGGAATGCATTTTAGATTACTCGATTTGTAAACAAAATAGAACTGAAATAAATTTCAAACTTCAAACATAAATAGATTGCGAAATTAAGGTCATCAGTTAAAGCACAATCACTGTCTTTTTGATTTATTAATCGGACAGCATCATCCTAGTAAATTAGTTTTATTATCTTTGTTGACTATTAAACATTATAAACCACAATAGATATGAACTATAAAAAGTTTTTTGTATCGATATTATTCATATTTGCGGCACTTCAAAGCTACTCACAAGAGGTGATAGAGTGGAAGTTCAGCATACAAGATAAGGGTAATGGAGAGATAGAATTGGTTGCAGATGCCGACATTCAGAGTGGATGGCATATGTATGACTCTAAGATACCCGATGGCGGACCTTTTCCTACGGCTATAAGCTTCGACGAAATTAAAGGTGCCGAACTTATTGGAGAATTTCACTCAGTAGGCAAACAAGCGGTCGTAAAATACGATGATATTTTTAAAATGAATATCGGGACGTATGACCTATCTGCTAAATTTGTTCAGCGTATTAAAGTAACAGACAAAGCTAATTTCAAGATTGCAGGAGACGTAAGGGCACAAGCTTGTGATGATTCAAGTTGTACTCCTCCACTACCTTCGGACTTTGAATTTGGAACATCTGACTTACCAGCAACTGTAGTAGCAGCTTCTTCTGCCAAAACTGATGCTAGTAATGCAGAGGTAATCCCCATGACCGAACTAGTTCCGGCAGCAGAAATAATAACAGATATATCGGATACACCTAACACCCCAGTAGCAGTATCATCTACCACAAGCGAAAGCATCAAAAGCAATCCATTATGGACTCCTGTTATAGAGGAGCTCAGAGAGTATGGAATGAAGGGAAGTGTGGCGGGCAAATCAATATGGTGGATATTCATCGCAGGATTTGCTGGTGGATTTATCGCCCTTGTTACACCTTGTGTGTGGCCACTAATCCCAATGACAGTTAGCTTCTTCTTGAAGAGAAATAAATCAAACAGAGGCAAGGCAATATCCGAAGCAATGCTCTACGGGGTTTCAATTATTGTAATATATGTATTGCTTGGACTAAGCATCACCGCAATATTTGGAGCAAGTGCCCTGAACGATCTATCAACTAGCGCAATATTTAATATAATATTCTTTGCACTACTTGTATTTTTTGCAATATCATTCTTTGGAGCATTTGAACTCGTGTTGCCATCATCATGGACAAACAAGATGGACGCCAAAGCAGATACCACAACGGGGATATTGAGTATATTCTTCATGGCATTCACTTTGGCTCTTGTATCTTTTTCGTGTACTGGACCAATCATCGGAACTCTACTCGTTGAAGCAGCAACCTCTGGCAGCATACTAGCTCCAGCCGTTGGTATGTTTGGCTTTGCTCTAGCACTTGCCATTCCTTTTACGTTTTTTGCTATTTTCCCTTCGTGGCTAGAGAGCATGCCTAAATCGGGAGGCTGGCTAAACTCAGTGAAAGTAGTATTAGGGTTTTTAGAATTAGCACTAGCACTTAAGTTCTTGTCAGTAGCCGATCTTGCATACGGATGGGGAATATTAGATAGAGAGACATTCTTAGTATTGTGGATTGTAATATTTGCTCTATTAGGACTATACTTATTAGGAAAATTAAAACTACCTCACGATAGCGATGCACCATATGTATCCGTGCCCAAATTATTCATGGCCATCATATCATTTGCATTTGCTGTATATATGGTGCCTGGATTGTGGGGAGCTCCTCTAAAAGCTATTAGTGCATTTGCACCACCAATTTATACACAAGATTTCAATCTGTATGATGGCTCAGTAGAAGCTAAATCTTTAGATTACGAAACAGGTATGGCAATAGCTAAACAGACTAATAAGCCTGTACTTATTGACTTCTCAGGCTATGGTTGCGTAAACTGTAGAAAGATGGAGGCTTCTGTATGGACAGATCCTCGAGTGAAATCAATACTTGAAAATGATTATGTACTAATCACCCTAATGGTGGATGACAAAACTCGTTTGCCCGAAATAATAGAAGTGGAAGAAAATGGCAAGATAACTAAACTGAAAACAATTGGCGACAAATGGAGTTATCTACAGCGTCACAAGTTTGGTGCAAATGCTCAGCCATATTACATTGCACTTGACACCGATGGCAAAGTAATTAGCCCATCTTACGCATTCGATCAGGATGTTAGCAAATACATACAATTCTTAGACGTAGGTCTTGCAAACTTCAAAAAATAATTGACACAATAAGATATTTATCAATGATAAATAACAATCAATAATAGAATACCGATAAATGAGCTTAAACACTCTGTTATCGGTATTTTTATTTCTTACACAAAACAAGATGAACAGTAGAGAACAGAAACTTGAAGCATTTGGCCGCCTTCTTGATGTAATGGACGAGCTACGCGAAAAATGTCCATGGGACAAAGAACAGACTAACGAAAGCCTACGAGCCAACACAATAGAGGAAACATACGAGCTTGCCGAAGCAATAATAAACAATGACAACGAAGAGATTAAAAAAGAGCTAGGGGATTTACTACTTCACGTAGTGTTCTATTCAAAGATTGGTGAAGAAAAAGAGTCTTTTGACGTGGCAGATGTTTGCAATTCCATTTGTGACAAACTTATCTTCCGCCATCCACATGTGTTTGGCGACAAAACGACCAAATCTTCTAGCGATGTTGAAAAATCGTGGGAAGAGATTAAGCTCAAGGAGAAAGGTGGAAATAAAACTGTGCTTGAGGGTGTTCCATCATCTCTACCATCGATGGTAAAAGCATATAGAATACAGGACAAGGCACGCAACTCAGGCTTCGATTGGAACGAAAAACAGGACGTATGGGAAAAAGTACAAGAAGAGCTCGGCGAACTTCAGCATGAGATTAATAAGAAAAACGAAAACAACATTGAAGCTGAGTTTGGCGATACTCTATTTAGCATCATCAATGCTGCGAGGCTTTATGGGGTAAATCCCGACAATGCCCTGGAGCGTACTAATCAAAAATTCATTTATCGATTCAATTATATGGAGCAAAAGGTCAGAGAACAAGGTGGAGCACTCAAAGAAATGCTATTAGAAGATATGGAAGTGCTTTGGCAAGAAGCTAAGAAGAACGGCTATTAATATTATTTCACCTGTTGGAAAATAACTAATGACATTATATTAAAGCACCACAAAGAACACAAAGAGAAAATAGGCCAAGAATAAGCTTTGCGAAATTTGTGGTGATATTTATATACTAATTTATTCAATAAGCCTCTACTTATACTTTAATAGGCTGTTCAAATAAATAAATCAATGCAAACATTACTAAGGTTATCAATACTTATTACACTAACTATGTTCGTAATTGTGGCATATGCCCAAGAGGGCGGACCACCAATGCTTGTAGATGATGCTCGAGTGGCTGACTACAAAGAATGGGAGTTGAACTCATCGATAAACACTTCAATTACAAGCAAACTTACACTGTCTGTTCCACATATTGACTTGAATTATGGAATATATCCAGGACTTCAACTTAAGGTGGAGGCACCATTAATACTAAACTTCAACAATGGAGGCAAAATTGGGACAAAGCTAGGCGAAGTTAGTGCGGGAGTTAAATACCAAATAATTAATGAAGTGAAGTACTTTGTGTCGGCGTCCACATTTCCTCAATATTCGTTCAATGTAAATAGAGGCTTACTAGTTCCGGTGTTTATCGAAAAAACTTTTGATAGGTTTCTTGTAGGTACTGCGTTAGGATACTTTTGGGGAGACAACAATTATCGTCACTCCGAATACGGTGCTATTGTAGGATACCGACCAAAAGATAATTGTAACCTAATGGCTGAGTATTTCTCAAATACAGATCATAGTTTGGTTAAAGGAACAAGTGGATACGCGAATGTAGGATTAAGATGGTTGTTTGGTGACAACTTCATGATCATGGGCTCATTTGGCACGCAAGTAGTTACTCCTAAGCATCTGCAACGAGAGAAGTTTATTTCATGGATAGGTATTAAGAATTTATTTTAAAAACATAATAACAATCAAACAACAATGAAAAATCTTTTATGCCCACAATGCAAAATACGTCGCTTTTATATCACTAATGATGCTGGCGATAGACTTGTAGTTACAGTTACCGAAAATAAAGAAATCCATCCAATTCATGAAGGTGAATCATTGGATGGATTTGATACATCTATTTTATACTGCCTTGGTTGCTCATGGAAAGGATCGGTAAATAACCTGACCATTCGATAAGGCAAGTTATTAATTACTCACCTACTTGCCCAGTCTCCATCTCGAAAGAATATTTTTTCGTTCGGGGAATATACCATTTTGTTTTGTGCGTACATCCTCCACAACGTAGAAAATATTAGAGTCGAACTCTGTAAGTATTGCTGCAAGCTTCTTCATCTCTTTACGATCGATAACAGTTTCAACTATATCAATTTTGTTAGTAGCTCCAGTTCCATGTGTCATCGTAGCACCATAGTTAAGAGAATTAAGTCTCTTAATTAATTCATGCCCACTCTTCTGCGTGTACATTCTGCACAAAACTATACCAAATGCTATACGTTTCTCAAGCAATATGCCCATATAGTTGCCTGCAGCATACCCACCCGCATATGACAAGTAAGCCACAAGATCATTAGCACGTGACAATATTTGAGATATGATTACTACCCAAATAAATACCTCGAAGAAGCCAATAAGAGGAGCCTTATACTTCTCACCCTTCGAAACAAATATGATACGAAGAGTACCCAGCGAAACATCACATATTCGCCCAAAAAATATCATTACGGGTAACAACCACGGATAGACATCAAGAAAATCAAACATATATAACTAGTTAAATAAATTAATTATTAGAAATCAGAAGAGAAAGATAACCTATAAAACTCTTAATATCCTCTTCTGTTGTATCCCATGAACAGACTAGGCGACGCTCTTGTTTAGAGGCATCCCAATCATAAAAGTAATATTGTTGTCGAAGCTGTTCTGTCAAATCATCAGACAGCTCAAAGAAAACTGCATTCGACTGCACCTTCTGAGTAAGTTTCACTCCTATCTCTGTCATCATTTCAGCAAGCAGTTGCGCAGATTGATTAGACTTTCGTGCATTGGATAACCAAATATCCTGTTCTATATAAGTAATGAATTGTGCAGAAATAAATCTCATTTTAGAAAACAACTGTGTAGTTTGCTTTCTAATATATTTGATATTTTTTGATAACTCACTGCGTACTGATACCACAGCTTCACCAATCATCAATCCATTTTTAGTGCCACCAAGTGTAAAGATATCTACTCCACAATCGGTTGTAATTTCCTTCAGTGACACATCTAGATAAGCACAAGCATTTGCTAATCGAGTGCCATCCACAAAAAGATACATATCGTGAGAATGTGCCAAGTCAGCTAATGCACGTACCTCATCTGGTGAGTAAGCAGTACCCATCTCTGTGGTTTGAGATATAGCAATTACTTTTGGTTGCGAGTGATGCTCAAAACCAAAACCACTCAAGAATGGCTTTACTAGTTCTGGGGTTAATTTACCATCGGGTGTATCTATTTCCTTCAAAGCACACCCCGTAATCTTAACTGGGGCACCACACTCGTCCACCGCAATATGAGCAGTAGATGCACAAATGATACTATTAAATGATTGTGTACATGCTTGCAATGCTATAACATTGGCACCAGTGCCATTAAGCACAAAGTGTGTTGTAGCATTCTCACTTCCAGACAAATTGTTAATAACCTTTGCAGCCTCAATTGTCCATTTATCATCACCATATGCTACGGAGTGATTAATGTTTGCGTCAGCTATTGCTTGAATAATTAGGGGATGTACTCCTGAATTATTGTCACTACCAAAACTTCTCATTAAATGTTCAATTATTTTGGGACAAAGATAGGAAACATTTGCTTTAAAATCTGTTGATAGGATGAAAAGGTTAAGGGCTGAATGGTTTATATTCAACCAGTCAACCCTTACTTTTTTCAACTATATCTCCTTATTTGTCAGTTAATGACTGATGCGATAGATATCTGCATGAAATCACCCCATATCACGTTGATGACTTAAGAATTCATTACTACTGGATTTGATATATCCTCGAACAGCTCTATATCAAAATACCTAGATGCTGCCGTCACATGGTCAAAAACATCAGATACAATATCCTCGTACTTAAGCCACTCTGTGGTGTTTGTAAAGAAATATAATTCGAGTGGCAACCCCTTTGAAACTGGTTGAAGCTGACGCACCATACTAATCATTTCTTTATGAACCCCAGGATGATTTTTCAGATAGCTTTGAATATAAGCTCTATATAATCCCATATTGGTGAGATTTCGACCATTTATGGAGAGAGACTTATCTGCTCCCGAAGTGCTATTATAATTATTTATTTCAGCAGAACGACTACTCACATAGTTAGCTATCTCCTGAATCTTCATATACCTAGACAACTCACTTTCTTCGATAAACTTTATTGATGATTGCTTCACAAAAACAGATCTTTTCAATCTTCTACCGCCATTATCCTGCATACCACGCCAGTTTTGAAACGAATCGGACACCAATGCATAAGGCGGAATAGTAGTAATTGTTTTATCGAAGTTCCTCACTTTCACTGTTGTCAATGTAATCTGTATTACATCACCATCAGCATTATGCTTAGGCATTGTAATCCAGTCGCCAATGCGCACCATATCATTTGCCGAAACTTGAATACTTGCCACAAAACCCATAATTGTATCTTTAAATACCAACATCAATATTGCTGATGCAGCACCTAAACCTGCAATGATACCCGCTGGCTTTTGCCCTGTGAGTATCGAAAATAGAAATATGAATCCAACAAAGTAAAATACTATTTGTACCACTTGTATATAGCTATCAATTGGCTTATCTTTTAGCTGTGGTCTGGTTTTAACTGAGTCGCCAAATGCGTTTATCACTGACATAACCAACCATATAATATAAAATATAAGATATATTTCAGCTAGACCATATGCTATGCCCATAAACTTAGGAAATATACCAAACACGATAGGTATTGAAGCCTTAACTAAACTAAATGGTATAATTATAGATAAATAATGTGGAAACTTACGATCTGAGAGATATTTAAAGAATGCCATTTTGGGTACTGCTGACATTTTTTTAAATACGTTTCGCAAAATAAATCTTGTGATATAATATACTGTAAATATTAGTATAGATAGAATTACTAATAATAATACTGAATTTACGTAATTAATCCATTGTTCGCCCACTCCCATTTGTGCAAGCAACCTGTTTGACCAAATACTTATTGCATTGGTTGAATCTGTTAGTTGTGCTATTCGTTCTTCGTTCATGTAATTGTTTGTTTTAGTTAGTTTGTAATACTACAAAGATAGAACTTAATGACAGGAGGTGCAAACAGAAAACAAATTACACACTAAGCTATTAACATTAAGAGTAGAAAACAAAAAGGAATATAAAAGTTTTGTTGTATATTTGCCTTGTAAATCCATTCGTGGTTTTGCTTGCGTCATTGTGTATTATCGTATCTACAAGTTGCAACATAAAACCACTATTGTGACACGAATCAATAATTCATCTTAAACATAAATTATTAAAATGGGAAAAGTATTAATCATCGGCGCTGGTGGCGTTGGAACCGTTGTAGCTAATAAGGTGGCTAAAAACAACGATGTTTTTACTGAAATTATGTTGGCTAGTCGCACAAAGAGCAAATGTGATGTAATAGCAGAGGACGTGAAGCGTCGTACTGGTGTTACCATCCAAACAGCTCAAGTAGATGCAGACAGCGTGCCAGAATTGGTTGCACTATTCAATGAGTTTAAACCCAAATTGGTTATCAACGTAGCTCTGCCATATCAAGACCTTACTATTATGGATGCTTGTTTGGAGTGTGGAGTAAACTACCTTGACACTGCCAATTACGAACCAATCGATGAGGCTAAATTTGAATACAGCTGGCAATGGGCATATCAAGATAGATTTAAAGAAGCTGGATTAACCGCTATTCTTGGTTGTGGTTTCGACCCTGGTGTAACTAGCATATTTACAGCACACGCTGCAAAACATCATTTCGATGAAATTCACTATCTAGATATAGTGGACTGCAACGCTGGAGATCATGGTAAAGCTTTTGCTACCAACTTCAATCCTGAGATTAATATTAGAGAGGTAACTCAAAAAGGTAAATATTGGGAAAATGGCGAGTGGGTAGAGACTGAACCACACGAAATACATAAGCCTCTCAACTATCCAAATATTGGTCCAAAAGAATCATATTTAATCTATCACGAGGAGTTGGAATCGTTAGTGAAAAATTTCCCAACTATCAAGCGTGCACGCTTTTGGATGACATTCGGACAAGAGTATCTTACTCACCTTCGCGTTATTCAAAACATAGGTATGGCACGTATTGACGAGGTAGAGTATAACGGACAAAAGATTGTTCCTATCCAATTCCTAAAAGCAGTATTACCCGATCCAGGTGAACTTGGCGAAAACTACACAGGCGAAACATCAATTGGATGTCGCATTAGAGGTATCAAAGATGGTAAAGAACGTACATATTATATCTATAACAACTGTAGCCATCAAGCAGCATTTGAGGAGACAGGGGCACAAGGTGTAAGCTACACTACTGGCGTACCAGCAACTATTGGTGCAAGAATGTTTATGTTAGGATTGTGGAGCAAGCCGGGCGTATTCAACGTTGAGGAATTCAACCCAGATCCATTTATGGATGAGCTCAACAAGCAAGGTTTGCCATGGCACGAGCAATTTGATGTGGACTTAGAATTATAAACGACATACATATTATCAAAACCTTTACAGAGAATTATTACTGTAAAGGTTTTTTTATCTCAACAAATTAAGAAAAGAAAATGCTCTATGAGAAAAACAATTTTACTATTATCATTCACATTACTTCTATTAGGAGCTAAAGCCCAAGAGGCTCGCCTATTACGCTTCCCCACCACCAATGGAAATGATGTAATATTTTCCTATGCAGGAGATTTATACAAAGTATCAATAAATGGTGGCGAAGCCACAAGACTTACATCGCACGTGGGATATGAGATGTTTCCCAAATTTTCGCCTGATGGGCAAGACATTGCCTTTACAGGACAATATGATGGCAATACAGAAGTTTACACCATCCCCCTAGCAGGAGGAGAGCCTTTAAGAATTACCTACACTGCCACAAACTCGCGAGACGATCTTGGCGACAGAATGGGTCCCAACAACATAGTCATGGGATGGACCCCAGATGGTAAAGAAATAGTTTACCGAAACAGAATTGGAGATGGCTTTACAGGCAAACTCTATAAAGTCGCTAAGCATGGTGGTCTATCAGATGTTATTCCACTCCCCGAAGGTGGATTTAGCAGCTATTCGCCTGATGGAAAAAAACTAGCATATAATAGAGTTATGCGCGAGTTCAGAACTTGGAAATACTATAAAGGTGGCATGGCTGATGATATATGGATTTATGACGAGTCAGCAAAAAGTGTAACCAACATTAGCGATAACAAAGCACAAGACATTATGCCAATGTGGATTGGTGACGATATTTATTATATATCTGACAGAGATAGAACAATGAACTTGTTTGTTTACAATACCAAATCACAACAAACAGCAAAAGTCACCAACTTTACTGAGTATGATATTAAGTTTCCTAGTGCAAATGGAAATACAATTGTGTTCGAGAATGGTGGCTACATTTACAAACTAGATGCAACTAGCAAGAAGGCTGAGAAAATAAACATTACCTTAACATCTGACAATATATATGCCAGAAGTGAAATAAAAGATGCTAGCAAATATGTAAACAACGCAAGCCTATCACCCGATGGCGAGCGATTAGCAATTACTGCTAGAGGAGAGATTTTTAATGTACCATCTGACAAAGGAGTAACTAAAAATATTACATTAAGCCCAGGTGCACACGATCGTGGAGCAAAATGGTCTCCAGACGGAAAACATATAGCTTACATATCCGATGCAACTGGTGAAACTGAGATATACATACAAGATATAAACAAGATTGAACCGATACAACTTACTAAAAACAACAATACTTACATTCGGTCACTTATTTGGAGTCCCGACTCTAAGTCTATAGTAT
>JAAYFB010000126.1 GCA_012728465.1 Proteiniphilum sp.
ACTACTATCGTCGCTGAAGATTTGGAAATATAACAACGAATTGCCAGTATTGTTTTTAACCATTGCTGATAATTCAGCTATCATTGTGTCGCTTAGCATGCTTATAGGTAGCTGTAGAGTTATCTTTGACACCAACTTGTCTTTCATTTCAGAAAGCAGGTTTATGGACATCACTTTTACCTCTAGTTCTTCTTGCCTATAAGTTTTTGCTTGTATCGTTGCTCTCAAATATATTGAAAGTCCCACTCGTGCATATTTTCCAAAGTTTACGCTATCCTCACCAAAGAATGCAAGCTCAGTGCTGCCAGTATAATCCTCAATTGTTAGTATAGTAAATGGACTACCTCTCTTGGTTTGTCCTTCTCTTACTAATGTAACTAATCCACCGAATGTAACTTCTCTTCCCTCCAGTAGATGTAGGTCTTGAAGTTTAGAGCAATCTGCAGAGCATACATGATTTAGTATAAATTCATAATCATCAAGTGGGTGTGCCGATAAGTATATTCCTATTAGTTCACGCTCTTTATTTAGTTTTTCCAAATCAGATAAATGAACCGGTAATGGAAGTTCGGGGCGTGCTATCATAAATGAAGTATCATCTCCAAAAAGTGAATTCATCGATTGGTACTTATCTTGTTGATATTTATTTCCGTATCTAATCAATACATCCACAAACTCTTCATCATTGCTAGTCTTGCTTACAAAATGTTCGCGATTAACACCAGGCATTGAGTCAAATGCTCCTGCAAGTGCTAGTGATTCAATATTCTTTTTATTGCATGAAGATAGGTTTACTCGTTCCACAAAATCAAAAATATCTTTGTACGGTCCATTCTTTGTGCGTTCAGATATAATGCTTTCAACCGCACTACTGCCTACGCTTTTGATTGCAGCTAATCCAAATCTAATATGCCCTTGTTTGTTTACTGAAAACTTTCGTACAGATTCATTTACATCAGGTGTAAGCACATTAATCCCCATGGCTTTACACTCATCCATAAATTTAGTAATCTCTGTAATATTGCTTAGGTTGTTAGATAATACCGCAGCCATATATTCCGATGGGTAATTTGCTTTCAGGTAAGCTGTTTGATATGCCACCCATGAGTAACAAGTAGAGTGAGACTTATTGAATGCATATTCGGCAAATCTTTCCCAGTCTTTCCAGATCTTCTCTAGAGTATTTGCATCATATCCATTTGACTTACCTCCATCCATGAACTTTTCTTTGAGTGCCATCATCTGATTAATCAGCTTCTTACCCATTGCCTTTCGCAGCTCATCGGATTGTCCACGTGTGAAGTTAGCTATTAGTCGTGAAAGTAACATGACTTGCTCCTGATACACAGTAATGCCATATGTTTCACTTAAATACTCTTCCATGATTGGCAAGTCATAGGTGATAGGCTCCTCACCATGTTTACGCTTTACAAACTGTGGGATATAATCCATAGGTCCAGGTCTGTATAAAGCATTCATTGCTATAAGGTCTTCAAACTTCGTGGGCTTAAGCTCCTTAAGATATTTCTGCATTCCTGCTGACTCAAACTGAAATGTACCAGTGGTGTGACCGCTACTATATAGTTCGTAAGTTTTGGTATCATCTAAAGGAATCTCTCTAGTGTTTATTTTTATTCCTCTAGTTAGCTCCACATTGGCTACTGCATCCTTTATGATGGTTAGGGTTTTAAGCCCTAAGAAGTCCATTTTTATTAATCCTGTTTCTTCGATTACAGAGCCCTCAAATTGAGTAACTAGTAGTTTCTCTTTTGTCTCCTTATCTTCGGCTGTACTTATTGGCACTATGTCAGATATAGCTGTTTGTCCAATAATTACTCCGCATGCATGTACACCAGTATTTCGGATATTTCCCTCAAGCATTTTTGCATACTTAAGTGTATCTCTCAGAAGTGGATCCGAACCGTTTGCAGCTTCGTTTAATTCAGGTACATGTTGTATTGCTGTTGTGAGATTTACCTTCTTTACGTTTGGTATGCGATCGGGGATAAGTTTGGATAATCTATTTGCTTCGGATAGTGGCACTTTGTGAACTCTTGACACGTCACGAATTGATGACTTCGTAGCCATTGTTCCGTAGGTAATGATGCGAGCCACCTTTTCATGTCCATATTTTTCTGTTACCCATTGCAACACCTTGTCTCGTCCCTCATCATCAAAATCTATATCAATATCAGGCATCGATATTCTATCTGGATTTAAAAAACGCTCAAATAGTAGGTTGTATTTCATTGGGTCTATATCTGTGATGCCTAAGCAATAGGCCACTGCTGAACCTGCTGCCGACCCACGACCAGGTCCCACAGCTACATCCATTTCGCGAGCTGCTCTTATAAAGTCTTGAACAATCAGGAAGTATCCTGGGAACCCCATGTTCGTTATTGTATCTATCTCGAAGTCTAGTCTCTCTTTTGCTTCAATAGGAATAGGATTACCATAGTGTCTGTATGCCCCTTCGTAAGTTAGGTGAGTTAGGTAGTCAGACTCAAGCATAATTCTTATCACCTTGTCATATCCGCCCATTCTATTGAAGGCCTTTTCTCCAAATTTATTAATAAGGCTCTCTTCACTATATCTTTTCTTGTATTCTTCTTCGGTACCGAATGATTCGTCAATAGGGAAGAAAGGCATGAGTGCAGGATTATCAATAGAGTAATTTTCTACTTTGTCAACAATCTCTACAGTGTTTGATAACGCCTCAGGTATGTCGGCGAATATCATATTCATTTCAGCAGTGGTTTTGATCCACTCCTGTTTTGTATATCTCATCCTGTTAGGATCATCAAAGTCCTTGCCCATGCTGATACATATAAGTCTGTCATGAGCATCAGCATCTTCTTCGTTTACAAAGTGTGTGTCGTTAGTAGCTATTACTTTTACATTATATTTTTCTGCTATGCGAATCAGTTCTTTATTTACTAATTCTTGCTTTGGGTATGTGGTTTGATCAGCATCAGGTCGATTAGTCTTATGTCGCTGTATCTCTATATAGTAATCATCTCCAAATCTGTTCTTAAACCATTGTACTGATTCTTCGGCACCCTCAATATTGCCTTCGTCAATCTTGCGAGATATCTCACCACCTAAACATGCAGATGAAACTATAAGTCCTTCTTTGTATTCTTCTAATAATTCTTTGTCAATACGTGGTCTGTAATAATATCCTTCAGTCCAGCTTCTTGACACCATTTTAATTAGATTTTTGTAGCCTGTTAGATTCTTAGCAAGAACCACAAGGTGCCAGCCACTACCATCCACTTTTTCATTCATCTGATGACGATCTCGTCTGGCACAGTAGCACTCACAGCCAAGTATAGGTTTAAATTTTAGTTTCTTATTAAGGACCTCAAGTTTATCAATAAGTTTTTGATTTCCAGGATTTTCATCTAGTTCGGCCTTTGTTTCCGCTATCTCTTTTTTTACTCCTGACTTGACTTTATTGGCATAGTTGATGAATTCCTTCACGCCATACATGACCCCATGATCAGTTAGTGCTATGCCTGGCATTCCGTCGTTCATAGCTTTATCTATAATACCTTTGATGCTAGCTTGGCCATCTAGGGTCGAATACTGAGAGTGGACATGTAAATGTGCAAATGGTTGCATAAGAGTTGTTTAAGAATATAAGTTGTTTTAATAGCAACAAATTTAATCAAAATATGTCGAAGAAAGGCGATAATCGATAATTGATATTAGAGGTTTTAAATATCTATAGTGTTAATGTGGTATTTTTGATTTGATACTTTTGATAAATAAAAAAGCCGATGACAAATTACATCGGCTTTCTCGTTATATATAGTGGGCTATATTATTTAGCCACCTTTTCTAACCATTTAACCATGCTAAGCATAGCAATCATCGAAACTAGACATACTGCTACGAATACTGTCCAAGTTATAGATATTGAAATATTCTCATACATCATAGCCCCCAAGAATAGTGAGAAGTTACCTACTGCTGTTGCTGTGAGCCATCCTCCTTGCATTAGTCCTTGCATGTGAGCAGGAGCTACTTTAGATACGAATGAAAGACCAAGAGGTGATATAAATAGCTCTGCAACGGTAAGTGTAAGGTAAGTTGCAAATAACAACCATGGTGTTACCTTCATTGCATCGGGAAGTCCTCCTTGAGCTTTTACATCAGATAGCAAAGGTAATCCCATTGAGCCTACTGCCATTATCACGAAAGCGAAAGCTGCAATACCCATACCTATTGCAATTTTTTTAGGTGTAGATGGTTCTTTTCCTTTCTTAGCCAAACGTCCGAATATCATAATGATAAGTGGAGTTAATAATACAACCAATATTGGATTAATTGATTGGAATACTTCAGCTGAGCTAAATGCGCCACCTAATAGAGTATAGTCTTTAGCGAAGAATGTAAGTGTCAGTCCATTTTGATGGAACGAGAACCAGAAGAAAATAACAACACCAAACACTGCTAAAAGAGCGTAGATACGTTGCTTAATCTCTTTTGCATTTTGCTTAATCTCTTCTTTTGATATATTAGCTTGAGTTGCCTTTGTTTGTACTTTCGGATCTGGGAAGCTTTTCTTGGTTAATAAAAATATAATAAATGAAATAGCCATTGCCGCTACAGCTGTAAGGAATGCATAGTGGAATCCTGTGTTGAAAGCATCTAGATAGCTAGTAGCGAAATCAGTTAAATTAGATACAGATGCACCACTTGATGCCATAACTGCAAGTTCTGTGAAACGACCATCAATAACGTCTTGGGCCATCTTTCCATCAAGAAATTGGTGACAAAGTCCTGGTAAGTCTGCACTATAGATGTATCCTTGCATCTTAACAAATGTGTTACGCACCCACGATGCCAAGAATGGAGCGAACATTGCTCCAATATTTATAAACATATAAAATATTTGGAACCCGGCATCACGTTTGTCACGATACTTATCGTTGTCATACATTTGCCCTACAAGTGCTTGTAGGTTGCCTTTAAATAGTCCGTTACCAAAAGCAATCACTAATAGAGCACCAAGTGCAATATACTTTGTGGTAATGAGTGAAGGCATTGCTAGCAGGACGTAACCAATAGACATAACTATTAGACCTGCCATAATGGTGCCTTTGTAATTTCGAGATTTATCAGCAATAATACCTCCCACAAGTGCTAAGATATAAATTGCTCCGTAGAATACTGAATAAAGTGCACCTGCTTCTGATTCGGAAATATTAAATTTCGACATTAAAAACAGGGTAAGAATTGCCATCATGGTATAAAAACCAAATCGCTCGCCCATATTGGCAAGTGCGGCAGAAACCAAACCTTTTGGATGATTTTTAAGCATAAAGTAATAGTTTATTTGATGTTTAGATAATATTATTTGTGCAAATATACATAAATTAATGTCATCTAATGCTTTCTGTAACAAAAAGAGTCTTTTTTAGTAATACTGTTAATTAAATAGTGTATACTATGTTACTTCTTTGTTTGAAGGTTAAAGATTCATCATTACTCCATCATAAAATGCATTTGTGGACTCTTTTTCGGAAATGTCAAGGATAGATCTTTATCATTAATGTATGTATTGTATCCCAACAATAGTTGTGCTAACTGTCGGATATCCACATTAATAATCGGAAGAGAGTTATTAACATGTGTAGATACTATTCCTTTATTGATGTAATATGTAGTATTATTTACTGGTATTAGGTCGTCAATAACATCTATTTGAAGATTAACTTTGGGATATTTGTCGGCAAATATGTTAAGTAACATGTTTGCATCGATAATTCGAGCCATACCTATAAGGCTTTTCTTTTCGGGGTAGTCCCACAATGTAGCTTCGTCAACGATGGCTTTGAAATCATCATAAGTCTTTTGCACAGTCATATCTTGATTTCTAAATAAGGCATCAAACTCTTTGTACGCTGCGAGAATATCATTTGAATGACTTTCTAGTAGCTCTTTTATATCAATGAGAGTCTCTTTGCCAGTATCGAATGTTTGGGCAAAGCCATATTTGCCGTAAAAGTTAAGTAGCCACTCCTCTTGTGGAACTAAAAGCATCATAGGGATACCTCGATCATAGCATACTTTGTAACTTTCGATGAGTAGCTGTTGCATATATCCCTTCTTGCGGGCATCGGGAAGTGTGGATACACCCGATAGATAGTAAATAGGTATCTCGGTGTTGCAAAATGTGAAGTTAAACTGTAGCATCTGTAGCGATGCTACGGCTTTATTTCCTTCAAAATATAATAGAGTGTTCTCGTTTTTGTACTTTGTGCGGAAGTATAGCTCCATGTAGCTATCAGCATCACCAAATACTGTCTTCCACATATCCCATACTTGTTGTTTGGTGGTGTTGTCCGCAAATTTTATCATTGTTCTACTTCTTAAATCGTGCTACTGACTTTTCGAGCAAAATGTCAGGATGATATGATAGTTTTGCTTTGCGTAGATTTTCCATTCCCATATCTTCCTCTCTATTGACGTAGGTATAATCCGAAAGTTCATTCTCAACAAATTGTTGGTTCACAATAGTGTATGCACCATGTATGTCGGTTCTGGCCTTTTCGATATGTACCACAAATGTATCTTTGGTGACTTGCGAGCCTATGGTGAAAGCGGCAATTTCGCCATCAACACAAATGAT
>JAAYFB010000127.1 GCA_012728465.1 Proteiniphilum sp.
GGCAATACCTGACGCAACGGTGATGGGACAAGATAGCATTGTTACCAACTTTGTTGATAGCATCTTCAACGAACTTACAAGTGGAAAGTCATTTGCGGAAGTTGCAAATAGCCTTAACCCACAAGCAAATGGTGGTGATATTGGTTGGGCACGTGAAATTGACCTTTTCTCTGCGGGAGCAGACTTAGTGAAGGCAGCATTTAGTGCACCAATTGGCGAACCTTTCAAAATTAAATTGCCAGGTCAGCAAATGATTTTACAAGTAGAGGAAAGAACTGCACCAGTAACTAAGTACAAGTTGGCTACTATAAGCATCCCCGTGTTAGTTAGCGAAAAGACCTCAAATAATATAGATAATGAGCTGAACCAGCTTGTTAGCGAGCCTAATATTGGCAAAAACTTTAGCGAATTAGCTTCGGAAAAAGGATATTTTGTAATGCCTAACACTTCGGTATCTGCAAATGACTTCTCATTAATGAATATTCCTAACTCTCGTCAAGTGGTTACATGGGCAGTTAACGAAAAGAAAATGGGCACAGTGAAAAAGTTTGATCTATCTAACACTAGAATTATCGCTAGAGTAGATCAAGTATATCCTGCTGGAACTGCACCACTTTCGGAGCTTGAGTCAACAATCAAAAGCAGATTGATTAATGAAAAAAAGGCAGAAACAATCATCGCAGATTTATCAGCTAAAAACATATCATCTCTAGACGCATTTGCTAATGAGATGGATGCCGTTGTAGATACAGTTAAGTTTGTTAACTTCACAACCCAAAATATAAGTGGACTTGGCTTTGAACCAACAATCAATGCGGTTGCAGGATATGCGCCAGAGAACGCTATCGTTGGTCCAGTAAAAGGAAATATGGGTGTTTACGTTCTTTCGGTTACAAACAGAACTAAGAACGACGATGAGTACGATGCAACAGCGCAAAAGAACATTATGCAATCAAATAATGCATATATGCTGCAAATGCAATCATTCGCTACTCTGAAAGAAAAACTGAAAGTAGAAGATAACAGATATGTATTCTTCTAAATAAGATAATAAAGTAGCTATTATATATTAAAAGAGCGAAGTGTGTGTCACTTCGCTCTTTTCGTATTTAAAGACTAATGTTGACTACAGAACTACGCTATTGTTTTATACCCCTCAAATACTCGTAGGTGTCTCGTTGTGATCTAACTAAATTAACATCATCAGTAAGCCCATCACGTTTAAATACATTATTCAAATATTCGTCAACCCACACAGCACTTACATTGTCGGCTAACTGAATTTTTAATATGTCAATAATCTCTCGCTTTATTTGAGCATCAAAGATAGGAAATGCCACCTCGATACGCCTATGCAAATTACGTGACATCCAATCGGCAGAAGTCAAGTATAAATTCTCCTCACCCATATTGTAGAAATACCAAATTCGACTATGCTCCAAGTACGAATCCACTATGCGTGTTATTCTAATGTTCTTGCTGAACTCTTGATTAGGTATCAAACAGCATATGCCTCTAATGATTAAATCTATCTCAACACCTGCTTCGCTTGCGCGATACAGTGAATTTATCATCGATTTATCTTCTAAGCTATTAAGTTTTATAACAATGCGCCCTTTACCCCCATTTTGCACATGATTAATCTCACGGTCTATCATTGCATTAATTTCTGGAATCATATTAAATTGTGCAACTAATAAATGTTGGAACACCTTGCTTTGCCCCTTACCTTCCAAAATATTGAACACCTCATCTATCTCCACAATAATGTCTCTGTTAGACGTAAGTAGTCCTTTATCCGAATATATTCTAGCCGTTTTCTCATTAAAATTACCTGTGCCTAAATAAGCATACCCTTTTATTGGTTCGTCAGGGTCATTGCTACGCTTACGTATATAAGCCAACTTTGCATGAACTTTGAGTCCTGGCAAGCTATAAATAATCTTTACCCCCGCCTGCTGCATAAGCTCTGATGATAGGTAGTTATTCTCTTCATCGAAGCGAGCTTTTAGCTCCACAAATACGGTCACTTTCTTGCCATTTTTTGCTGCGCTAATAAGACTATTGATAACGGCTGAATTTTCCGCCACGCGATATTGAGTAACTTTAATTTCTAAAACCTTAGGATCAAAAGCGGCTTGCATCAAAAAGCGAAGTAAATAATCAAACGACTGATATGGAAAATGCAACAAAATATCTTGCTTACGCAAAACACTCAAGATAGAATTGTTTTTCTCAAATTCTGGAACTCTGAGTGGCTTTGGTAAGTTTTGCGTAAGACTATCTCCAACAGGATTGGGCAAACTTATCAAATCAGATAGATTGAGATATTTATTTCCACTCAACAGTTCTTCGTCCTCTATATCATACACTTCTTGCAAGTATTCCAGAAAATAATCAGGCATATCCTTGTCATACTGAAATCGGGTTACTGCCCCTATTTTTCTTCGTCTCACATTATTTAGTATTCGCTCTGCAATGTCAGTCTGCTCAACATTCTCAACAGAAAAATCGGCATCTCTAGATATTTTAATGCTGTAGCATTCTATGATTTCATAACCGGGAAAAATACTCTTTAAATTGGCTTTAATTACATCATCTATAAACATTATGTAATGCTTGCCATCGATGCTTGGGAGCATCACAAAGCGTGGCAACTGATTTTGAGGTATCTTCATCAAAGCATAAGTAGTCTCGTCTTTGGAGTTCGAAGTCTTATTGTTTCGTTTTCGCTTAAGGCTGATAGCTTGATATATCCTATTGTCTTGTATAAATGAGTGAATATGCCCTTTCTGAATAATCATTGGTTGCAGAAAGGGAAAGACCTCTTCATTAAAAAATTTCTCAATATATGCTTTATGATAATCATTTACTTTCTCCGTTTGATACAATATTATATTCTCTTTTTTTAGAGTTGGCAATATCATTTCATTGAAGATATGAAAATATTCTTTTTCTTGTTTCGTCACCTCAGTATTTATCTCCATGAGAGTTTCGAGTGCTTTATCAATTGATTTGTCCTTCTTTATGCTCTTTAGTATCGAACTGTGGTATCCCGAAACTCTTACTTTATAAAACTCCTCTAAGTTTGAAGAGTATATTGACAGAAACTTAATACGCTCATAAATAGGCAACGAGGCATCTTTAGCCTCAAGCAGCACTCTATAATTAAATGAGAGCCAGCTAATGTCACGTTTGAAGTATTTGTATGTCATTTTCTCCATATTAGATACTGTTAAATATGATCACTTATAGACTTAACAATAAAAATAATAACTTTGTTGCAACAAAACAAAAAAAATGAAAAGAATTGGACTACTTTCGGATACTCACAGTATGTGGGACGATAAATTTGAGAAATATTTCAGCGATTGCGATGAGATTTGGCATGCTGGCGATATTGGTTCAATAGAACTTGCCGACAAGCTGGCTAGCTTAAAACCATTCAGAGCAGTATATGGAAATATTGACGACAACAACGTTCGCATTAGCTATCCCGAAACACTTCGCTTCGAACTGGAGGGCGTAGATGTCCTGATGACACACATAGGAGGATATCCAGGGAGATATAATCCCAAGATTAGAGAGCTATTGTATGCAAATCCACCAAAGCTATTCATTTGCGGACACTCGCACATATTGAAGGTTATGTATGATAAAAAAATTGGAACCCTTTGCATGAATCCAGGTGCTGCTGGTAATCACGGCTTTCATCATGTTCGCACATTATTGAAGTTTACGCTAGAAAAAAGTAATATAAAGGACTTAGAGGTTATAGAAATAAAGAGATAAAAGGAGCCTGTTCATTATTTTGAGCTTGAAATTCTGAACATTTTTGATACTTAAAATCTTTTTGTCGTATCCAATCCAAATGTATTCAATCTAATTTAGAGATTTGACGCATTCAATCTTAACGGAATATACGTTTAGAAAAGTTTTTTAGCACTCTTTCTCTACAGAATGTATGTCTGAAAAGTTTTTTAGGCATCCAAGTCGTACGGAAAATAGGCTGAAAAACTTTTCAGAGCTACTTTCCGTACGGAAAAAGGGCTGAAAAACTTTTCAGAGTTACTTTCCGCACGGAAAGTAGGGCTAAAAAACTTTTCAGAGTTACTTTCCGTACGGAAAGTAGGGTTAAAAAACTTTTCAGGGTTACTTTCCGCACGGAAAGTGGGCTGAAAAACTTTTCAGGAGGTTGCTTTTCGCATGAAAAATATACTCTTCAACAATATATATATTGAATAAAGTGCCTCACTAACAGCAACAAAGACATAAAGCTAGAATGAAGTAGTTACGCCTATCAAACCTATTATAATTAAAATTGAACCTATAAGCTTGTTAAGCAAAATAAGACCCTTTCTATTAAAGTGTTTGCGCAGTCGAGATACCACAAGGCTTAAAGTAAACCACCACGACAATGCTCCTATAGCAATTGAGCCTAAAGATATTGCAATGCCTGTAACTCCAAGTTCGAGCGGATTGTAATGGAATCGTGCAAATAAAGTGATAAACACTAAAAGAATTGCCACATTAGATAAGGTAAACAAAAATGAGGTTATAAAATCTTTAACATAACGAGTACCCTCGTTCTGAAAAGTAGGACTCCAACCTTTTAGAGGATTACTTCTAAAAACACGATAACCAAAAAACATAAGCACTATACTACCAAGAACTTGTAGCAAAATTTCATTTTTCGTAAAAAACTCATCTATTATGCTAATCCCCCCAAGCATTATCAGTGCATATATCAAATCAGACATCATAGCACCCAGCCCCGTAAAGAAGCCATGCCATCGACCTCTATTAAGAGTTCGCTGAACACACAATATACCTATGGGACCCATTGGAGCCGACACTAAGATGCCAATTATAAAACCTTTAACAATGAACTGAAGCATGATTTTTATTTCTCGGTTATAGAAATACCGAAGTTTCGAGTTTGCAAAGATACAAATCACAGTTCAATTGGACAAAAAATGAATAAACTTCTACTAATCCACTACTTTTGATTAACTTTGCACGTCAATTTCATTAACTCATAATCCATATGATATTATTTTTCAGAACCCCGCAAAAAAGTTTAATAGCCGTTGAGACAACCGTGTCATTATCTGACGAGTCTATTAATAAAATCAACTGGCTTTTGGGAGAAGCCGAAAAGCTAAATGATTCAGAAATTGAAGGGACATTTGTTGGACCTCGACGAGAAATGATTACTCCATGGAGTACAACAGCTGTTGAGATAACTCAAAACATGGGCATATGCGACATCACAAGGATTGAAGAATACTTCCCTGCAGATGATAATACACCAGAATATGACCCAATGCTTCAAAGAGTTTATAAAGGATTAAATCAAGATATATTTGCAATTGAAGGCAAACCAGAGCCTATCAAACATATCGATAGCATTGAAGAATATAACGAAAAAGAAGGTCTTGCACTTAGCGAAGAAGAAATTCAATACCTAAATGGCGTTAGTGCTAAGATGGGCAGAAAGCTCACTGATAGTGAAGTTTTCGGTTTTTCGCAAGTGAACTCAGAACACTGCCGTCACAAAATATTTAATGGTAAATTTATCATCGATGGCGTTGAGATGGAAAGCTCTCTTTTCCAGCTCATCAAAAAAACATCAGCCAATAATCCAAATAATTTAGTTTCGGCATATAAAGATAACGTTGCTTTCAACTCAGGCCCAACTATCGAGCAGTTTGCTCCAGATAGTGGCGAGAAAGCTGACTTTTTCTCGACAAGAAATATTGAGAGCGTAATATCACTAAAGGCCGAAACACATAATTTCCCCACAACTGTTGAGCCTTTCAATGGTGCATCTACAGGAACTGGTGGTGAAATACGCGACAGACTAGCTGGAGGCAAAGCATCACTTCCACTTGCAGGAACTGCGGTTTATATGACTTCATATCCACGTATGGAAGAGGGACGAGACTGGGAAAATGTATTACCAGCACGTCAATGGTTATACCAAACTCCAGAAGAAATTCTAATTAAAGCATCAAATGGTGCTTCTGACTTTGGAAACAAATTTGGACAACCACTTATCACAGGTTCATTACTTACATTCGAACATCAAGAGAATTACAAAAAGTTTGCTTTTGATAAAGTAATTATGCTTGCAGGAGGTATTGGTTTTGCAAACAAAGACAATGCAATAAAGGACAAACCACAAACAGGCGAAAAAGTGATTGTGATGGGTGGCGACAACTACCGCATCGGAATGGGTGGTGGTGCCGTATCATCAGTAAATACGGGTGAATACTCATCGGGCATTGAGCTAAATGCTGTTCAGCGTTCGAACCCCGAAATGCAGAAAAGGGTAGCCAATGTAATTAGATCATTATCTGAATCGGGAAATAACCCTATTGTATCCATCCATGACCACGGAGCAGGAGGACATCTAAACTGTCTTTCTGAGCTTATCGAAGATACAGGCGGCATAATTCACCTAGATAAACTACCAAGTGGTGACCCTACCCTATCTGCACGTGAACTAGTAGGAAACGAAAGTCAAGAAAGAATGGGATTACTTGTAAAAGAGGAGGACCTAGAAAGAATAAGAATCATTGCAGAGCGTGAAAAAGCACCACTATATGTAGTGGGCGAAACAACTTCTGATATGAAACTTATATTTCAAGAGGCAGATGGCAAAAGAGCTATTGACATGACTGTTGAAGACTTTTTTGACCACTCTCCAAAAACAGTGATGACTGATAATACAATAGAAGAATCATACACTGCGCCAGAATATAGCAAAGAAAATTTAGCAACATACATTGAGAATGTGCTCAAGCTAGACTCCGTAGCTTGTAAAGATTGGTTGACCAATAAAGTTGACAGATCTGTTACCGGCAAGGTAGCTCGCCAACAAACTCAAGGAGAGATTCAATTACCGCTTAGCGACTGTGGTGCCATGGCACTAGACTACAGAGGATATGCAGGTATTGCCACATCAATTGGTCATGCCCCACAAGTGGCAATGATTGACCCAGCAGCTGGCTCTGTTATGGCTATATCGGAAGCACTTACAAACATCGTATTTGCCCCACTTGCAGAGGGATTAAAAAGTGTATCACTAAGTGCTAACTGGATGTGGCCTGCTAAAAATGAAGGCGAAGATGCAAGACTTTACAAAGCTGTACAAGCTTGTTCTGATTTCGCTAGCGATTTAGGCATCAACATACCTACGGGGAAGGATTCACTATCGATGACTCAAAAATATGGTGACGACAAAGTATTTTCACCTGGAACAGTTATTATTTCTGCTGCTGGAGAGGTAAGCAATATAAGAAAAATAGTATCACCTACCCTAGCATATATCAAAGGTACATACCTCTACTATATAGACTTCTCATTTGACACTCTTAAACTAGGAGGATCATCGTTTGCTCAAACATTGGGTAAGTTGGGTGATGAAGCGCCAACAGTAAATGATACCGAATACTTCAAAAATGCATTTTCAGCAGTTCAAGAGCTTATCAATCGTGGATTAATTATTGCTGGACACGACATCTCTGAAGGAGGTTTGGTTACTACTCTACTTGAAATGTGTTTCTCAAATCCTCAAGGTGGAATTGATGCTCGCTTTAACAAAGTTCGTCACTCGGATATTATCAAAATATTGTTTGCTGAGAACCCAGGAGTTGTAGTACAAGTAAAACACCACCATTTGGTGGAAAAAATACTTGACGATTATGGTGTTGGACATGCTATTATTGGTCGCCCAATTGAAGATAGAAAGCTCATCATATCTAAAGATGATTTCAAACAAGAGTTTGATGTTGATCAACTACGTGATGTATGGTTCCGCACATCATATTTATTTGACAAAAAGCAAAGTGGAGTTGAGGCAGCTACTGCACGTTTTGAAAATTATAAAAAACAACCACTACAGTTCGAAATACTAGATTCATTTACTGGCAAATTCGAAGATTTGGCACTTAATCCAGACAGAAAAGAACGTAGCGGACTAACAGCAGCTATAATCCGCGATAAAGGAAGCAACGGAGAAAGGGAAATGGCCTACTCACTATTCTTAGCAGGATTTGATGTGAAGGATATTCACATGACTGACTTAATCTCAGGGCGCGAAAACCTAGAAGATGTAAGCTTTGCTGTATTTACAGGAGGCTTCTCTAACTCTGATGTGTTTGGTTCGGCTAAAGGCTGGGCGGGTGGCATCTTATACAACGAGAAAGCAAGAGCATCTATCGAAAACTTCTATGCACGCAAAGATACACTAAGTCTTGGGGTATGTAACGGATGTCAACTATTGATGGAGTTAGGACTAATATATCCAGAGATGGGCAAAGACCATCCTAAGATGAAGCATAATAGTTCAGGCAAATTTGAATCATCATTCTTAAGTGTGGAAATTCCTAAGAACAATTCGGTAATGCTTAAATCTCTTGCAGGCAGCAAACTTGGTATTTGGGTAGCACACGGTGAAGGTCGTTTCGAACTTCCTGGTGATGCATCTCAGTACAATATCTCTGCAAAGTACCTGTATGATGAATATCCTGGCAATCCAAATGGTTCTGACTTTGGTGCTGCTGCAGTGGCATCAGCAGATGGTCGTCATTTAGCAATGATGCCACACTTAGAGCGAACAATATTCCCATGGCAAAATGCCTTCTACCCTTACGCATATCGTAAGCACGATGTAACTCCATGGATGGAAGCATTTGCAAATGCTAGAGAATGGCTAAAAAATAACAACAAATAATCAAGAACAAATATTGAATCTGTCGGTGCTACCTTTACAGTACTCCGACAGATTCTTTTTTTCATCTAAAATTATATACTTTAATGAGACCCATTATTTTTGAAAACATAATGAAGGTGCGTGACTACGAGTGCGATGCTCAAGGACATGTAAACAATGCAAACTACCAACGCTATTTTGAAACTACTCGCCATGAGTTTCTTGAACACGTTGGCCTCAACTTCTTCGAACTACACAAGCAAGGCATAGATGCTGTTGTTTCGCGTGTAGAGATTAGATATAAAGTACCATTAATTGGTATGGATAAATTTAAATGTACTGTTGCCCTTGAGAGAATAGGTCTTAAATACATATTTCACCAAAAAATTATCAGACTATCGGATGAGAAGGTGTGTGCTCTAGGAAAAATTGAGGTTGTAAACTTAGTGAACGGAAAGCTTTCCAAACCCGAAGTATTTGACGAAGCTTTCAAAGAGTATATATAGCTAAATAGCAATTTCATATTGCATCTAAATAAGCTTTACTAACACCTTTAATTAATATGATTTCTGATAAAACACTATATCAAATTGCTCTCACCAAAATTAAAGGGGTGGGAATATCGCTCGCTCGTGCTCTAATGCAAACTGTGGGTGACGAAGAAGCAATTTTTAAAGAGAGTCGCAAAAGTCTAGAAAAGATTCCACGCATATCTCCACAACTGGTTAATGAAATACGTAGCTCATCAGTGATGCTTGAAGCAGAAGAAGAACTTTCTTTTATCAACAAGAGCAACATAAAACCCTATTTCTTTACTGATAGTTATTATCCACAACGATTAACGCAATGCATTGATGCGCCTATACTACTTTATGATAAAGGCAATACTGACTATAATAGAGAAAAAGTAATCAGCATAGTTGGCACTCGCAATGCCACTAGCCATGGGCGAGATTTTTGTGAGTCATTAATTGCTGACATAGCTAAGAGCTTTCCAGACATACTAATAGTTAGTGGCTTGGCATATGGAATAGACATATGTGCTCATCGGGCCGCACTTAGCAATAACTTATCAACTGTAGCAGTTCTAGCACATGGACTTGACAGAATATACCCTCATGTACATCGAAAGACTGCAGTGGAAATGCTAGAAAAAGGGGCTTTATTAACAGAATTTCCTAGTAAGACAAATCCCGACAAATTTAATTTTGTAAGACGCAATCGAATTGTAGCAGGAATGGCTGATGCAGTAATTGTAGTTGAATCTGGAAGTAGAGGCGGATCATTAATTACCGCAGACATAGCCAATTCATATTTCAGAGAGGTATTTGCAGTGCCTGGCAGAGTTACAGACAGAGAGTCGGAAGGATGTAACAGACTAATTGCAACAAACAAGGCCATACTATTGAGCGACACCAAAGCACTATATGAGCAAATGGGATGGAGCCTTACGGACAAAAGCACCAAACCCATACAAAGAGAGCTTTTTCTTGACCTAACGGAAGATGAAGAGCAAATATTTAGTGCACTACAAAGTGGAGAACCAAAGCAGGTAAATGAAATAGCTATTGAACTTGATACGCCCGTTACGGATCTTTTTTTCACTCTACTTGAATTAGAAATGAAGAATATCGTGAAAGCTTTACCTGGGGGAATGTATAAATTAATGTAGTGCATAAATAAGATATTTCTTTATTCTATAATATTTTTATTACGTCCATTTATTTTTTATCTTTGATGACAATAATCTTATAAATAATAAATAGTATGGCTTTAAATATAGGTGATAAAATACCTGATTTATTAGGTAAAGATCAAAATGGTAATGTTCTAATGTCTAAGGACTTTGAAGGAAAGAAATTAGCACTCTATTTTTATCCAAAAGATAATACTCCTGGATGCACTTCGCAAGCGTGTAGCCTACGAGATGGATATCAAGACTTGATCAAAGCAGGATATGCAGTTGTGGGAGTAAGTGTAGATAGTGAGGCTTCTCACCAAAAGTTTATAGAGAAATATACACTCCCATTCCCACTAATTGCTGACACAGAGAACATACTAGTTGAGAAGTTTGGAGTGTGGCAGGAAAAGAAAAACTTTGGTAAAAAATATATGGGTACCGTAAGGACTACATTTTTAGTAAACGAAAAAGGAATAATTCAACATAAAATAGAAGGTAGAGAAGTTGACACTAAAAATCATAGCAAACAGATTCTCAATTTTACAGAATACAAATAGAATATATACAAATAAACATGAGCGATAATAAAGACATAACTCAAAACAACGAGAAATTAAAAGCCCTTCGCGCAGCGATGGATAAAATAGAAAAAACCTACGGCAAAGGATCAATCATGAAAATGGGTGATAACAAAGTAGAAGAAGTTGCCGTAATTCCTACTGGTTCTATCGGATTGAATGCCGCTCTTGGAGTTGGAGGATATCCACGTGGAAGAGTAATCGAAATATATGGTCCAGAGTCTTCCGGTAAAACCACACTTGCTATCCACGCTATAGCGGAAGCGCAAAAAGCTGGCGGAGTAGCTGCTTTTATTGATGCTGAACATGCTTTTGATAGATTTTATGCAGGCAAGCTTGGAGTTGATACGGACAATCTACTTATCTCACAACCTAGCAGTGGTGAAGAGGCATTAGAAATTACAGAACAATTAGTACGTTCATCCGCAGTTGACATCATCGTTGTTGACTCGGTAGCTGCCTTGACTCCTAAAAAAGAGATTGAGGGAGATATGGGGGATTCAAATGTTGGCTTGCAAGCACGATTAATGTCGCAAGCACTCAGAAAACTAACCTCAGCTATTAGTAAAACTAACACTACATGTATTTTCATCAACCAATTGCGTGATAAGATTGGAGTGATGTTCGGAAACCCTGAAACCACAACTGGTGGAAATGCCCTAAAGTTCTATTCATCTGTTAGGCTTGACATTCGCCGCATTGGTGCCATCAAAGACGGTGAAGAGGTCTACGGCAACTCAACACGTGTGAAAGTAGTAAAAAACAAAGTGTCTGCACCATTCCGTAAGGCTGAGTTTGACATTATGTATGGTGAGGGAATCTCAAGAGAAGGGGAAATTATAGATTTAGGCTCCGATCTCAACATAATTAAGAAGAGTGGCTCTTGGTATAGTTACAAAGATGCAAGGATAGCACAAGGACGTGATGCTTCAAAAGCAGTTATGAGAGACAACCCCGAACTTGCTGATGAACTAGAGAGTTTAATTTTTGAAGCTCTAAAAGAGAAAAAAGAGTAACATAAAGCATTGATGATAAAATGTAATATTACAAAGCAATACTTATCGTTCAAGATTTGGTATTGCTTTTGTATTTTAAATCGATGTGCAATCAATCGAACTAAGGCACATGGATTTGAATAAAAAATCCGTTCATAAAAACGACTTAAACCAAGTTACAAATCAAACTGCACAACTAATACTAAAATACCCAAGCTAATTGAAGCCTTTTTTATAATGTGATGCAAAATTTGTACTTTTGTACTTCGCTTAAATTATTTCTTAATTTGCATGCTCACATTTAATTATTACTTTAGATGCTTTTGAGTTTCACTCCACGTTTCTTATAAAAATATCTTAGATGGATAATCTACTTAATGAATTAAATAAAAGTCAACGCGACGCTGTAGAGTTTTGCGATGGTCCCTCACTTATAATAGCGGGCGCAGGTTCAGGAAAGACCCGAGTACTGACACACAAAATTGCTTACCTGCTAGAACAAGGCTTGCCCCCATACTATATTTTAGCACTTACATTTACTAATAAAGCTTCGAGAGAGATGAAGGAGCGTATAGCCGAATTAGTAGGTGAAAAAAAAGCTCGACAATTATGGATGGGAACGTTTCACTCCATATTCTCAAGAATACTTCGAATGGAAGCTGAAAAAATAGGATTTACATCTAATTTCACAATATTCGATTCTTCTGATTCTGCCAATCTAATCCGATTAATCATTCGCGAAATGGAGCTCGACGATAAGATATATAAAGCCAACGGCGTACAAAACCAAATATCGAGAGCAAAGAATGGATTAATAACTCCCAAAATGTATGCAAACAATAGGGAAATAATGGAATACGACAGAATATCTAAACGCCCGATGCTTGCAGAGATATACAAAAAGTATCAAAGCCGACTGAGAACTTCAAATAGTATGGATTTCGATGACTTGTTGATGTACACCAATATTTTACTGCGTGACAATCCAGAAGTTCTTGAAAATTATAGAAATAGATTTCAGTATATTCTAGTAGATGAGTATCAGGACACCAACTATGCTCAACATCTTATCGTAAAGCAATTGGGAGAGGCACACAATAGAGTATGCGTTGTGGGTGACGATGCTCAAAGCATTTACTCATTTAGAGGTGCCAATATTGACAACATATTAAATTTCAAAAATACTTTTCCCAACACACAGACATTTAAGCTAGAACAAAACTATCGCTCTACTCAAAACATAGTGAATGCTGCAAATAGCTTGATCAAGAAAAACAAGGAGCAAATCTTCAAGAATGTATTCTCAGAAAACGAGGTAGGAGATAAGATCGAGGTAGTGAGTGCATTTTCTGATTTTGAAGAGGCACTTATTGTTTCTAATCAAATATCAAGACTTAGGTTCGATGATCATTTGTCATATTCAGACATTGCTATTCTATATCGCACCAATGCTCAATCACGTGTGTTTGAAGAATCACTACGCAAAAAAAATATCCCTTACCGAATATATGGCGGTTTATCTTTCTATCAGCGAAAGGAGATTAAAGATATAATTGCATACTTCAGGCTAATAGTAAACCCAGGTGACGAAGATGCCTTCAGAAGAGTTATAAACTACCCCGCTCGTGGCATAGGCAACGTAACAGTAGCAAGAATTACAGAGTGTGCCATATTGCACAATGTAAGCTTATGGCATGTTTTGTCGGCTCCGCTAGAATATGGACTACAAGTAAACTCAGGTATCTCTAAGAAATTATCTTCATTTTTGGAGCTTATGACAGAATTTGTTGTAAAAGACGAAACACTAAATGCGTTTGAAATAGCTCAAGATATATTAACCAAAACGGGGATAATGAAAGAGGCATACAAAGACCTAACTCCCGAAGGAATGAGCAGAGCGCAGAACATTCAAGAGCTTGTAAATGCCGTTCAAGAGTTTGTATCGATAAGACAGGAAGAGGGAATTGAAGACATTAGATTAGTCGATTTCCTAGCAGAATCATCACTACTGACAGACCAAGATATGAACAATGACGGAGACCAAGAAAAGGTATCTCTGATGACAGTACACTCTGCAAAAGGCCTAGAGTTTAAACACGTATTTGTGGTAGGTGTTGAGGAGGATTTATTTCCATCATCCATGTCACAAAATGAAATTAGAGGGTTAGAGGAAGAGCGTCGCTTGTTTTATGTAGCTATTACACGAGCTGAGAAGAGTTGCACAATAACATATGCTCGAAGCAGATTTAGAAATGGAACTACAAATTCTACCCGACCTAGTCGATTCTTGAATGATATAGATTCTAAGTATCTATCTATGAAAGATAATTCAATATCTTTTGAAAATAATCAAGGTTCATCTGACGGATTTTGGGAATCGATGCGACAACGAAGAGAACAAGCCAGCAAATTTGCTACCCCACAACGAAGCAACACTCCTAATCGTGAACCAAGCGTTAATGCAAAAAAGATACCTGTTAGAAACGAGATAACAACATCTCTATCAATGTCTCAAGAAGCAACTATGCTAACAGAAGGAAATGTTATTGAGCACGAAAGATTTGGTAGAGGCATTGTTACATCTATCGAACAGTCGGGAGGAAACAAACGTGCCTTTGTAGAATTCGAATCAGCAGGTTCGAAACAATTATTACTAAAATATGCAAAGTTTAAAATAGTGAAATAAATCATGTTTTTAATTCATTAAATGTATAGAAAAGCTGTAAAAGTAATATTATTAACCATCGATGAGATAAGAGGTTAAATTAGACATAAGTTTTTTTTAATATGTCATATAAAAATGCTATTTTTGAAGACATTTTGTACAGGTTATTAAAAGAGAAACTAATTAATTAAATATCAAGTTATAATGTTAAAAAGCGCATTACAAATTGCGAGAGCTAGTTATGCTCCCAAAATGCCATCAGTGCTTAATGGCAACGTAAAACCAGTAGCGGGTGAAGCTACAACTGCAGTTAAAGATCAAGAAGATATTGCAAGACTATTCCCAAACATCTATGGAATGCCCATAGTAACTTTCGAACCTTCTGAAGAGTCTAACGCATCTGAAACTCCCGTCAATGTAGGTGTTATTTTATCTGGTGGACAAGCACCAGGTGGTCATAACGTTATTGCTGGTATTTTCGATGGAATTAAAAATTTAAACCAAGATAGCAAACTATATGGTTTTATCTTAGGCCCTGCGGGACTTATCAATCACAAATACAAAGAGCTTACAGCTGACATAATCGACGAATATCGTAACACTGGCGGTTTCGATATCATCGGATCTGGACGCGATAAACTTGAAGAAAAAGAGCAGTTTGACAAAGGACTTGAGATTCTTAAAAAACTGGACATAAAAGCCCTAGTAATCATTGGTGGCGACGACTCAAACACTAACGCTAGCATTCTTGCAGAGTATTATAGTAGCATTAATGCAGGTGTACAAGTAGTAGGTTGTCCAAAAACTATTGATGGAGACTTGAAGAATGAGCAAATAGAGACATCATTTGGTTTTGACACTGCTTGTAAAGTTTATTCAGAAGTTGTTGGTAATATCCAACGCGACTGTAACTCTGCACGTAAATATTGGCACTTCATAAAACTAATGGGGCGTTCTGCTTCTCATATTGCTTTAGAAACAGCTTTGCAAACACAACCTAATATGTGTATTATATCTGAAGAAGTTGAAGAAAAACAACAATCATTAGATGATATCATCACAGAAATAGCTACTGTTGTTGCTAAACGATCTGAAATGGGTATGGACTTCGGTACTGTATTAATCCCAGAAGGATTGATAGAGTTTATCCCAGCTATGAAAGGATTAATTGCAGAACTTAACGATTTCCTTGCTCACAACCAAGAAGAGTATGACTTAGTTCGTCGTTCAGGAAAACGTGATTATATTATAAGCAAGTTATCAGACGAAAATGCTGAAATTTATGCAAGTCTGCCAGAAACTGTTGCACGCCAATTAACACTTGATCGTGACCCACACGGTAATGTACAAGTGTCTCTTATCGAAACTGAAAAGCTATTAGCTGAAATGGTTAAAGCAAAGCTTGACAAATGGACTAAAGAGGGTAAGTACAGCGGTAAGTTTGCTACTATTACTCACTTCTTCGGATACGAAGGACGTTGTGCAGCTCCATCTAACTACGATGCGGACTACTGCTATTCACTAGGATACACAGCATCATTACTTATTGCATCTGGCAAGACTGGCTATATGTCATCAGTTCGAAATACTACTGCTCCTGCTAAAGAGTGGATTTCTGGTGGTATTCCTATTACAATGATGATGAATATGGAGCGTCGCCATGGAGAAATGAAACCAGTTATTCAAAAAGCATTAGTAAGACTTGATGGTAAGCCATTCCAATACTTTGCAGCAAATAGAGAGAAATGGGCATACGAAACAGCCTTCATTTACCCAGGTCCTATCCAATATTTCGGTCCTACTGAAGTATGTGATCAACCAAGCATCACTTTAAGCTTAGAGCAAGCTAAATAATAGCATTAATAGCGTATATATTATAAAAAGCGATTACCATATTTTAGGTGATCGCTTTTTTTAGGACCACACAATAAATAAATGATGATGTTCTGTTGTCATTTTATTATTATCATGCCTCACAAAAAAGTAAACAATTGTATAGTTGCACATAAAGAAGAAATAGAGACTATGCGCTTTTGTGAGAACAAATTATTGTTTGATTGAGCCGTTACGTAGGTATATCTACACAAAATTAACAATTAGCCAATTTACACCCAACAACCATGTTAACCAATTTAACTAGGCAAAA
>JAAYFB010000128.1 GCA_012728465.1 Proteiniphilum sp.
AAACCATCATTTACGTTAAAGTTTCCCTTAATGATATTGTGAGCTACATATTTATCTTTTGTTTCGGGTCGCCAGCTAGGCCCTGCTGCCGGAACAGAGGCATATACTTTATTCCCGATTTGATTTATCAACTGCTCAATACCCGATTTTTTTGCTCCAGCATCCTCTTCGTAGTAATAAGAACCTGTTGCTAAGTTCATAGTTCCTTTGCTTCCTAATATCTGATCCTCCATACCGTTGAATCTATTAGAAATTAGCGACTCATAATTTATCTTTACACCATTCGAATAACGATACACTAAGTTTACACTATCATACACTTCACGTCCATCTTTCCAATGCACAATGTCTCCCGTTCCTACTACTGATTCTGGCACTTTTTGCATAGCCCAACTACACACCTCTAGTTGATGAGAGCCCAACTCTGTCATAAGCCCTCCAGAATATTCCCAGTATAAACGCCAATTGATTTGTCGTTCCAACTCCTTTGAAGGAACATCTCGTCTCCAATCATGGTTTCTAAACCAATGACAACGCTCACCTACTACATCGCCTATCAATCCCGAATGAATCATCTGCATACCTTTGATATACTTTTCATCAAACATGCGTTGCATGCAAAAATACAACACCTTATCAGTTTTTTGATAAGCCTCATATATTTGTTTACACTCATCCATTGTTAGAGCCATTGCCTTTTCACAATACACATGTTTCCCGGCATCTAATGCCTCTAGCGTCATTGGTGCATGCAGATATAGAGGGGTAGAGATAACTACACCATCAATATCTGGAGACTCTAGCATTTTCCTATAGTCAGTATATGTTTTGGCATTGGGAGCTATTTTTTGCGCCTCCTTTAAGTTTGGTGGATAAATATCACACAAGGCCACTATCTCAGCATGGTTCAAGGCCGAAACAGCGTGCATATTGTACATACCTCTTGATCCTGTTCCGATAAAAGCAATTCGTGCTTTTTCATTTTCAATTTCCTTTGCCTTATCTGTAGTAAATGATTGTAGCCAAGGGGTGGTAGCCAATAGTGTGGCACCACCAGTAATGTAGCCTAAGTCTTTGATGAATTGTCGAAGACTTGTATCTACTTGTTTAGTTTGTTTTCGTGACATTGTCTTATAAATTGAATTCTAATATTTTATCGTTTTTAATATTTGCTGTCAGTTTATTCTTTTCATTGTTATTTGCAATAATATAGGACGTGGTTAGCACTTCCACATCTTCAGGGTTTTCTGAAGCAATACATACTAGTTTGGGTTCAACCATATATTCCATCGAATCTGGTCGAATAATGTGTCCACTATAACTAGGTGTATTTCCTGAAACAGATAGAGCTTTGTTATACAACTCTACCTCAGCTAGGATCTGATTTGTATCAAATGGATTTTCTATGCTTACCTTCCATGAATCCCCGTGTGGATGCTTACCCATTGCCAAGATGGAGCTATTTCCAAAATCAACAAAACAGTTACTAACATAATGCTCTATCAAAATATTTTTTATCTTATTCAGAGCGTATCCTTTGGCATAACCTCCAAAGTCAATCTTAGTGGTATGACATGAAAATGAAATAGATTTGCTCTCCTCCAAAAATTCAATTTTAGAAAAATCATTTAATGTAATATCAAACAACCCAAGGGTAAGTTCATAATATTTCCTACAGTTTTGCAAGACAGTCCACATTTCGGGAGATGCTTTGATTGGTTTTGAATAAGCTTCATTATTAATTATCGAAATTTCGCTAAGAGGATCAAAGCGATTAAACATCTGTTGCAAAAACCTTAACTCTGAAACTACTTGCGTCCAAACACTAACACACAACGACTCTGATTGATCTACTATTAATATCTCAAATCTGGTCCCCATAATATTTAACATTGAGCCATGGAACAACTGGAGTGAGTGGTTATAATTATGAGATGGCTTGAAAGATTCCATTTTTCTAATACAGCTCTAAAATTTTCTTTCTTATTTTATCAACCTCTACATTAGCCTCGTCAATAGGCAAACCAACTGGAATACCTGGACGCTTATGACCAATTTTAGTCAACCAAGCCTTTTTAGTTATATCTTGCGATTTATAGACCAAATCATATAATTGCTTTACATAGGGTTCGCTTTCCAAATATTCCTCCCAAGAGTTATATTTTGGGTATTCAGGATACAAATGTAATAATATCTCTCTAGCCATCAGCCAATGTCCTTCATCTCTGGGATGCACTCCATCATTTGCAAGCTTGTAAGATTCATCTTCACTCCTTGCGCACTCCAAATGGTGCTTCATAGGAAAATGGAGATCTATCACCTCCCAACCCTGAGCGTCTCGTTGTTCTAATATCCATTCGGAATATTTATCTAGCACCTTGTTATACCCTTTTAAACCAACCAAAGCATCATCATGAATTGGGGGAGTCATCACAATTATTCGCTTTACTCCAGCAGACAAGAGCTCACTATAAAGCCTATTCATCCCTAACTTATATGCTTTAAATCGCTCTTCGTCAAACGGCTTAAAAATACCATCATTCATTCCATAACAGACAAGAGCAACATCTGATTGTAGGGTCTCAAGCATATTACCTAGACGATCAAACAAGCATGGTCTAGGAAATTGACCTCCAGCGTGTCCCTCTTCACTTAGTCCTGAAACTGTTTCGCTCGGCAATCCTAAGTTAATAATATTAGTCTTATTAGTTGAGTTAACATGCAACATAACACTTTCAACCATTGCGACATAACGACCATCATAGGTAATACTATTACCTAAAAATAGAACTTGATTGGCATCTCGAATTGAATATGTATTATCTGAATGTTGTGCAGATGTAGATAATGGAAAAGTGATTGCTATAATAATAATCAATAACGATATTCGCGTTCTTTTATAATCACTAAAACTGATTTGAATATTATCGAGCGTTCTTTGTTTCTGATATAAATTACTCATAACATAAATTTTAAATGTACCATAAATAGTTCTAGACCATTCAAAGGCAAATATTTTACAAATCTAATCTTTCTTTTAATAAGGTAAGTATCTCGATATCCTTATCTCTAATCTTTCCCTCCCTATTTGGTGGGCAATTTAATATGAGAATATTATCTTGTGCTGTTGATTTTTCATATAGTTCAACAAGCTCATCAATAGACTTAAATGTAGTATCTGTAGTGTTGTAGAACCAACGCTGACTGATACACACAGTAGATTCCCACGGCATATAATACTCCTCTCCTTCATGAGTAAATATTTTAGGGTCATTTTCTGATGGAAGATAAGGGTCTCCCAACCTAAAGTCACTAGGGAAATATCTTATAGGATAACCCTCTTTTTGGTCTGTTGGCAATACAGGATGATAATCAGGATTTTCAGGAAGTCCTATTGACCAGTTAATTCCGACCTGGCAGTCAGGCTCTCTAAACTTTATAGTTTGATATATATCATAAATTGGCCATCTATTATTCTCTTTAGTCCAACCCCCATCAAACCAAAACTCTACTACATTTGTGTACTTCTGAGTTATATCAAGCAATTCATCTAATTGTTTAATCATGTACTCATTATAAATACTATCTTGGGATGAATCTTTCACATCAGCGTTTACACTTCTATCCCAAAGCGAATAATAAAGCCCTAGGCCGATATCGTATTTATTGCAAGCCTTTGCTACCTCTTCTATCACATTAGTAGTGTTTCCTGAATTAGCAACATCGTAATCTGTGTACTTACTATCCCATAAACAAAAACCTTCATGATGTTTTGCTATCAAAATTACATATTTCATACCTGCATCCTTTGCTGTTTTAACCCATTGATCTGCATCAACCGATATGGGATTATATGACATAGCAGGCTTTGACCCATCTGTCCACTCCATATCATGAAATGTGTTTACACCAAAATGAATAAACATTCCATATTGACGTTCTATTTGCTTTAACTGTGCTGTAGTTGGAGACCTTGAAGGTATAGGAAGAACCTCTTCATTTGTTGTGGCTTTACAGGACACTAGAAGAATTAGCCCTAAAAACGTAAGTAATAAATCATTCATATTATCTTTAATCATTGATTGGTAACAACCCCTGAATAGTTTGAAACCATTCAGGGGAAAGTTGAAACTGAATTGTTTCATAGCCGAATAATGTCTAAACTAATAATACCTCTTGGAATAACAATTTGTATAAGTGTATTCAAAGAACTGTTATCAAAAAATGACGCCTCGACTTAAAATACAATCGACATAGACTAATGTTAGATAGACAATGGTTTTTTACTGCCAATCTTATACTTCTTAACCTTGTCTTTATAACGCAGACTAACTCTCGTATCCTCATCGGCATATATTGTTGCTGACGTAAGCTCACCATTATCCCATTTAATATCTACTGTCAAACCACCGCGTGCACGCAACCCCTTTATCTCTCCAGTAGTCCACGTTGATGGAAGTGCAGGTAAAATATGAAGCTCTTTGTTGTGGCTCTGAATCAACATTTCGGCAATTCCAGCAGTTCCACCAAAGTTCCCGTCAATTTGGAAAGGAGGATGAGTGTTAAACAAGTTATTAAGTGTTGTTTTCTCTAACAACAGCTGAACATTTTTACCAGCCTCATCACCTTCCAGTAGTCTAGCATAGAAATTAATCATCCATGCCCTACTCCATCCTGTGTAACTACCTTGTCTATTAGTTTCACTTTCATTGAATTGTCTGCGTCTTTCAATTGTTCTTTTGGCCGCAGCAAAAAGATCTTTTTGCTTATCTGTAATCGTCTTACCTGGATACAAACCAAAAAGATGCGAGATGTGTCTATGCCCAGGTTCCACCTCTTCATAATCCTCAATCCATTCCTGAATTGTATTATACCTTTTACCTATCTTAATTGGAGGAAGCTTCTTTTTTGTTGCTTTAAGCTTTTTAGTATAATCAGATTTTTCACCAACAATTGCAGCAGCTTCAAGGCAAGCATCAAGAAGTTCACTAACTATTTGTGTATCCATTGTAGCACCATAAGTCAACATGAATACTTTACCATCTTCCATTCTATATTTATTCTCAGGAGAGTTTGATGGAGCTGTTACTAAATTTCCGTTTTTATCCTCTACCAAATAATCAAGAATAAAGTCAGCTGCCTCTTTCATTGATGGGTATGCCTCATTTTTCAAGTAGTCTAAATCATTTGTAAACAAATAGTGTTCCCATTGGTGTAATACCAACCAAGATGCAGCAATAGGCAAAGTACCCCAACCAACACCATCAGATATAGCAGTTCTACCAAACACATCAGTAAGATGATTCATTGTCCATCCCTTTGAGTTATACGTTTTGGAGGCTGTAACTCTACCTGGTACACGCAATGCTGATATTAAGTTTGAAAAGGGTACCACTGTCTCTGATAGGTTAGTAAGCTCTGCAGGCCAGTAATTCATCTGAATATTAATATTTGTGTGAAAATCAGAACTCCACGCTGCATTCATATCTTTATTCCAAACACCTTGAAGATTAGCAGGCAATACACCTGGGTCGCGAGACGATCCCATCAATAGGTAACGTCCATATTGAAAATATAGACTTATTAACGAAAGGTCTATACCTCCTTTCTTAACATTATTCAAGCGTTCATCGGTAGCTAATGTAGATGGTTCGCCCATATTAAATACAACACGGTCAAACATGGCTTTATGCTCATCTATGTGTCGTTGCTTAGCGTCAGCATATGTAGTGCCATTTGTTTTATCTAAAATACTTTTACATACAGCTATGGGGTCAATTGAACGATC
>JAAYFB010000129.1 GCA_012728465.1 Proteiniphilum sp.
ATAGTGGACAGATGATTGAAGCAGCTGTGATGCTGTATAAAATAACGGGTGATAATCAATATCTTATTGATGCACAGAATACAGCTAGGGGTAGCTACAACTATTTTACTTCCATGCAAAAAGTGGGTGATAGTGAATATATATTTTATAATAACTCCCCATGGTTTAATGTGATATTGCTTCGAGGGCTTAAAGCATTGCAACTAGTGGATGGCAACAGAACATACATTGATACTATTAGAGACAATGCTTTGTATGCTTGGAATAATGTGAGGAATGAATATGGTTTGTTTGGTAACAGTTGGTATTCTAAGGCTGATAATAACCACAAGTGGCTTTTAGACAATGCTTGTATGATTGAATTGTTTGTAGAACTAGATGAGTTTATTAAATAAAAAAAATAGCATTTTGAATATGAAGAATCTTTACAGCATATTGTTATTAATGTTGTTTCTAGGTGCTTGTGTCGGGAATAGTACAAATGTAATAGAAAAGCAAGACCCTGTAGATTATGTTAGTATTCTTGTGGGCACTCAATCTAAATTTGAGTTGTCAGCGGGTAATACCTATCCTGCCATTGCTAGACCTTGGGGCATGAACTTTTGGTCGCCACAAACGGGTAAGATGGGTGATGGCTGGATGTATAGATATGATGCAGATAAGATAAGGGGTTTTAAGCAAACTCATCAGCCTAGCCCTTGGATGAATGATTATGGTCAGTTTTCGATAATGCCAATGACTGGCAAAGCCATGTTTGATGAAAACAAACGTGCTAGTTGGTTTTCGCACAAAGCTGAAATAGCTAAACCATATTATTATAGCGTTTATCTAGCAGATTATGATATTACAACTGAAATCACTCCAACAGAGCGAGCATCTATCTTTAGATTCACGTTCCCAGAGAGTGATAGTGCGTTTGTAGTAGTTGACGCATTTGATAGAGGCTCAGCAATTGAGATTATTCCTGAAAAGAATGCAATTGTTGGTTACACTACTCGCAATAGTGGCGGTGTTCCAGACAATTTCAAGAACTATTTTGTTGTAGTGTTCGATAAGCCTTTCACTTTTAATTATGGGGTTACAAATGGTGATATTAATTCATCAACAATTAGTGTTGAGGATAATCATGCAGGTGCAATTGTTGGCTTTGCCACAAGTCGTGGAGAGCAAGTACTGGCGCGTGTAGCATCTTCTTTTATTAGTTACACGCAGGCTTGGCAAAACTTGAAAGAGGTGGAAGGCAAACTGTTTGAAGATATAAAGCAAGAGGGACGAAAGTCGTGGAATGAGGTGCTAGGTAAGTTCGAAATAGAGGATAACAATATTGATAATAAACGCACCTTCTACTCTAATTTATATCGCTCTACTCTTTTTCCTCGCAAGTTTTACGAGATAGATGTAAAGGGACAGGTGGTGCATTATAGTCCATACAGTGGCGAAGTTTTACCGGGATATATGTACACTGACACTGGTTTTTGGGATACTTTTAGAGCCCTATTTCCATTGTTAAACGTAGTGTATCCATCTGTAAATGCAGAGATACAAGAGGGATTGATTAATACTTACAAAGAGAGTGGATTCTTGCCCGAGTGGGCAAGCCCTGGTCATAGGGGGATTATGATTGGTAATAACTCTGCTTCTGTGGTAGCAGATGCTTATCTAAAGGGATTGCGTGGATATGATATTAATACATTGTATGAGGCAATGATTCATGGCACCAAAAATGTTCATCCTACTGTGTCATCTACAGGTCGTGCAGGACATGAGTATTACAATACGTTGGGATATGTTCCCTTCGATGTTGGTATTCATGAAAATGCTGCACGTACGCTTGAGTATGCTTATGCAGATTGGACAATATACCAATTGGCTAAAGAACTCAATCGTCCGCAGGAGGAGATTGATCTTTTTGCAAAGCGTAGCCAAAACTATCGTAATTTATATTCCCCAGAGCATAAGCTGATGCGTGGAAGAAATCAAGATGGAACATTTCAATCACCTTTTAGCCCTACAAAATGGGGAGGAGCTTTTACGGAGGGTAATAGCTGGCACTATACATGGTCTGTATTTCATGATCCGCAAGGCTTGATAGACTTGATGGGTGGTGATAAAGAGTTTGTACATATGTTGGACTCTGTGTTTAAGATGCCTCCAGTATTTGATGATAGCTACTATGGCTTCCCAATTCACGAAATTAGAGAGATGCAAATCATGAATATGGGACAATATGCACATGGCAATCAACCTATTCAGCATATGACATATTTGTACAATTATGCAGGCGAGCCGTGGAAAGCTCAGTATTGGGCTCGTGAGATAATGGATAAGTTATACACTCCAAATCCAGATGGGTATTGTGGTGACGAGGATAATGGGCAGACGTCTGCTTGGTATGTGTTTTCAGCAATGGGTTTCTATCCTGTATGCCCTGGTAGCAATGAATATGTTATTGGTGCACCTCTATTTGAAAAAATGACTGTTCACCTTGAGAATGGAAAGAGCATTAAGATTAATGCATCAGGAAATAATAAGTCAACTAGGTATATTGATGACTTTAAGCTTAATGGTAAAGAATATTTCAAGAACTATGTTACACATGAAGATTTGATGAATGGTGCCGTAATTGATATTAAAATGTCGGAAACACCTAATAAAACTAGAGGGGTAAATAAAGAGGATTATCCTTACTCTTTTTCTAATGAGAATAAGTAAATAGCTAAAAAGTGCTGAGGTATTATTACTTCAGCACTTTTTCTTTATCTATACTCAATATTTTATCTATGATATGCGAAACGGGTAGTTCCATTCTAACAGGCTCAAAATAGTAGGGTACATGTTTTATAAATTCCCACTCTTTTAGCTCTACAGTTCCTACTCCCCTTCTTATTATTCCTAATTTGTGCGCAGCAGCGTATGACAGGTCGATTATCTTTCCTCTAGCATAGGGACCTCTATCCGTAACTTCAACTATTACTTTATTTCCATTATCTGTATTAGTTACTTCTAGCAGCGTGCCAATTGGAAATGTTCTGTGTGCACATGTTAGGCTGTCTCTATGATATGGTTTGCCACTTGAGGTTTTTTTTCCGTGAAATCTATCTGAATAAAAAGTGGCTTTGCCTTTTTGTTGAGCTGATAATTTGCTAGCCAAAAGACAAAGGCAAACTGTTATACATAGATATATGATTTTATTACTCATATTGTCATGTTTTTATTAATATGCACATGATAACATAAAGTACTCAATTGTTTTTAGTTATTTACCCCATCGTTTAGTCAAGTCATCAAAAGCATCTATCCTTCTATCTCTGAAGAAAGGCCACCAACGACGGACATTTTCGGTACGCTCCTTATCTATTTCCACAATTTGAGTGTCTTCCTCTTTTCCTCCTTGCCATAAGAATTCTCCTTGTGGTCCGCACACGAAACTATTTCCCCAAAATGATATGCCATTCGTTTGGCCAGAAGGGTCAGCTTCGTATCCAGTTCTATTCACAGACACAACGGGTAGTCCATTTGCTACTGCATGACCTCTCTGCACAGTAATCCATGCCTCGCGCTGTCTATTCTTTTCATCTACATTGTCAGACGATTCATATCCGATGGCGGTAGGGTAGATTAGTATCTCTGCATCATTCATAGCCATTAGTCTGGCGGCTTCTGGATACCATTGATCCCAACAAACTAGAACACCTAGCTTGCCAACCGATGTTTCTATTGGCTGAAAGCCTAAATCACCAGGAGTGAAATAAAATTTTTCGTAATAGGCAGGGTCATCAGGTATGTGCATCTTGCGGTATGTGCCAGCAATTGTTCCATCCTTTTCTAGCACTACGGCTGTATTGTGATACAGGCCTGCAGCTCTTTTTTCGAAAAGAGAAAGAACTATGACTGTTCCAGTCTCTTTTGCTACTTGTCCAAATACTTCGGTAGAGTAGCCTGGTATTGTTTCTGCCTGATCAAATACATCTGTATCTTCTGTTTGGCAAAAGTATAGTCCGTTATGTAGCTCTTGCATTACAATTAGCTCAGCACCTTGTGAAGCAAGTTTTCTTATTTTATCTGATAGTCGCGATACGTTATCTTCGCGATTAGATGTGTTTGATTGTTGAATTATTCCAATTTTCATTTCTATAGAAGTTTAATTGTAATAAAACTTTTGGGTTATTTATAAAACCCTTGTTTTATAGTTTAAATAAAGCCTTCGGGTAGTTGCATAGTCACGCAGTGCAATGACCCATGCTGCTTAATTAATGATCTGCAATCGATGCCTATTATATCATGATTAGGAAATGCAATTGCTAATTGAGATTTAGCTATCTCATCTTTATTTGAAGCATAAGTAGGTACAAGCACTGCTCCATTTATAATTAGGAAATTAGCATATGTGGCAGGCAGTCTATATCCATCATGTATAACTACATCGGCCATAGGGAGTGGAATTAAGTTGTATGGTTTATTTTGGAATGTCTTGAATAATCTCAATTCTTCCTCCATCTTTTTTAACTCCTCATAGTGCTCGTCACTTTCATCATCGCAAGATACGTAAGCAATAGTATCTTTATCACAAAACCTAGCTAAAGTATCAATATGGCTATCTGTGTCGTCTCCAGCAAGGTAACCATGATTAAGCCACAACACTCTTTTCAATCCAAAAGAATTGATTAGATAGTCTTCTATTTCATCTTTAGTCATGGGTTGGTTTCGGTTTGGTGCTAACAAGCACTGCGAGGTCGTTAGCAGTGTGCCTTCTCCATCTGACTCGATGGCACCCCCTTCAAGTATGAAATCAATCTTGTTGATATGCTTTACATTGCTACTATATTCTTCTTTATCAAACAGAGTTTTAGTTATCTGATTGTCAAGATTGGCAGCAAACTTTAGACCCCATCCATTGAATCCAAAATCCAATATCGAGGGCTTATTATTTATAAACACCGATATTGGTCCATGATCTCTAGCCCAAGTATCGTTGCTATTTATTTGTGATATAATTATATTCTTCTGTTCCTGAGTAGTGAAGTGTTTAAGAACATCATTCTCATCAACACAGGCTATCAGAAGTTTTTCTCTTTTTAATATTTCTTTCGAGAAGGATATATAGCATGAAGTTACTTCATCCAATATTTCATACCAATCTGTGTCGGCATGTGGCCAAGTTATTTGAACTCCGCTTTGTGGATACCACTCTGCAGGAAAACTAATTATACCCATATGCGCAATAATTATCCTTCCATATTGCCGCGAATTATGCCACGGTTAGAACTCCTTATAAAATTGACTATTTGAATTATCTCCTCAGTTTCGGGTAGCTCTTGTTCTATTTTATCTAAAGCCTGAGTAGTATTGAGACCTGACAAATATATAAGTCTGTATGTATCTTGGATTAAGTTGATAACCTCGCTACTGAAACCTCTTCTGCGTAACCCTACAACATTAAGTCCTACATACGTTAATGGTTCGCGACCCACCATGGTGTAAGGGGGTATGTCTTTTGGAACTCTCGATCCACCTTGTATCATTGTGTGGGCACCTATACGTGAGAATTGATGAACCAATGTGCCTCCACTAATGATAGCAAATTCGTCAATTTCCACTTCGCCTGCCAATTGTGTGGCGTTGCCTAATATAATATTGTCTTTTAAGATGCAGTCGTGTGCCACGTGACTATATGCCATCAGTAAGCAATTATTGCCAACAATAGTAGCACCACGTGATGCTGTTCCTCTATTAATGGTAACAGACTCTCGCACAGTTGTGCCATCTCCTACAATAGCTTGAGTCTCTTCTCCAGCAAATTTTAGGTCTTGAGGCACCGCAGATACGGTTGCATTTGGAAAAATAGTGCATTTTTTACCAATTACGGCTCCCGATAGTATAGTCGCATTGGGCATTACAACTGTGTCATCACCAATGATCACATTTTTATCAACAAACGCAAAAGCTTCGATAACTACATTTTTGCCTAATTGGGCTTCTGCGTGTACATAAGACAGTGGAGAAATAGAACTCATATTTAAGTGTTATAAAGTAAGTGTGTGGTTTTATCTGTTTTTTATAATTTGAGCTGTAAAATCAGCTTCTGATACTATTTTATTGCCAACGAATGCCATCCCTTTCATAGTAGCTATGCCCCTACGAAGCTCGCTTGTCATCTCAACTTTAAATATGACAGTATCTCCAGGCACTACTTTGTTTCTAAACTTTACGTTGTCTATCATTAAAAAATAGGTCGAATATTTTTCAGGCTCGTCAAGTCCCGATAATACTAATAGCCCCCCCGTTTGTGCCATTGCCTCTATTTGTAGTACACCTGGCATTACTGGTTCATCGGGGAAGTGGCCAGTAAAGAAAACTTCGTTGTTGGTAATATTTTTGATTCCAACTATACAAGTATCCGTCTTATCAATAATTTTATCAACCATAAGCATTGGATATCTATGTGGTAATAGTTCCTTTATGTGGTTGATGTCCATTAGTGGTTCTTTGGTGGAATCGTAGTGTGGTACACTGTTTTTATTTCTTATCTCCTTGCGGATTAGTCGAGCCAGTTTGTTATTGATGCCATGACCTGGGCGCGTAGCAATTATTCGCCCTTGTATTGGTTTACCTACAAGCGACATATCGCCAATGATATCTAAAATTTTATGGCGTGCTGGTTCGTTAGGAAACAGTAGTTGTCGTTTGTTGAGGTATCCTAGTTGGTTTGCATCAATGTGAGGCACATTTAGTGCATCTGCTATTTCATTAAGTTCCTCTTGAGGTAGTTTGCGTTCATATATTACTATAGCATTGTCAAGGTTCCCACCTTTTATGAGTCCTGCTTCTCTCAGCTTTTGTATCTCTCTAACAAATACAAATGTTCTGGCAGGTGCTATCTCCTTAGTGAAGTCATCGATATTGTCTATTTGTGCATATTGATTTGGTATGTATTGCGAGTCAAACTCAATACTTGAGTTAATGCAAAAGCTGTCATCAGGCAAAAATATGAGCTTGGAGCCAGTTTCTGGATCAGCAACCACCATCTTTTTTCTTACAACAAATACATCCTTTTCTTTATCTTGTTTTACAATTCCTACAGACTCTATTAATTTAGCATACTCTATTGCACTTCCATCAATGATTGGAAATTCAGGTGCATTAACCTCTATAAGACAGTTGTCAATGCCGTAGGCATAAAGTGCAGATAAAGCATGTTCAACAGTGCTAACTGTAACTCCGTTTTGTCCGAGTACGGTTCCTCGCTGTGTGTTAATAACGTTTTCTGCCAATGCGTCTATTGTTGGCTCTCCATCTATATCAACCCTTTTTATCACATATCCAAAATCAACTGGAGCGGGTTTGAATGTGATTTCTATTTTATGACCTGTATGAAGACCTTGACCTTTAATGGTAAAGGACTCTTTTAAAGTTCGTTGTTTCACCATTCTTTTATTTAATTATTATGGATGACATTCTCGCAAAGATACAATCAATTGTTTTTCAAAACGAATATTAGATAAGTATCTTATACTTTTTTAGTGAAAATAAACCACTATTCCTCTGCAAGTTGCTTTTTGAGTTTGTTTAGTTCTCTTTCTAGTTCGCCAATTTGCCTGAACATATCTGGTAGCTTTTTGTATATGATTGACGATTTTATGTTATCCTTGATATTAAATGCAGGAGAACCCATTATTTGAGAGTCAGAGGGGGTATTGCTAATAATGCCTGATTGTGCTCCCACTTGGCTTCTATCTCCTATGGTTATATGTCCGCCAATACCTACTTGTCCGCCAAGTACTACATTTTCGCCAATCTTTGTGGATCCAGCTATTCCAACCTGTGCAGCCATCACGGTGTTGCTACCCACCGTGCTATTGTGTCCTATCTGAATAAGGTTGTCTAGTTTTACTCCTTTATGAATAATGGTCGAGCCCATCACTGCTCTATCAATAGTGGTATTTGCTCCAATCTCTGCATCATTTTCGATAACCACATTGCCCATTTGTGGTATTTTGGTATAAACTCCTTTTTCTTGGCTATAACCAAATCCATCTGAACCAATAACGGCCCCAGAATGGATAATAACATTATCGCCAATCTCGCAATTGTGGTAGATTTTTACACCAGAGTATATCGTAACGTTGTTGCCAATCTTTACATTGTCGCCAATATAAGCATGAGGATATATTTTGGAGTTGTCGCCTATCGTAGCATTGTCACTGATATAAGCAAATGCTCCTACGTATGTCTTATCGCCAAGTTTCGCGCTTTTTGATATGTATGACATATCTTCGACTCCCTCTCTGTCTGGTATTGCATTGTTTACCATTTCCATAAGCGATGCTAGTGCAGCATATGCGTTAGAGACTTTGATAAGAGTTGCCGAAATTTCTTTCTCTGCTACAAAATCGTTGTTGACTAAAACTATGTCTGCTTTAGTCTCATAAATATAGTGTGTGTATTTGGGATTTGCTAAGAAAGATAGAGTGCGAGGCTTGCCTTCTTC
>JAAYFB010000130.1 GCA_012728465.1 Proteiniphilum sp.
ATGTTCAAAAGTGGTTCGATATTTACGCTTTGCCATACGAAAATGGCAAAAAGTGAATGTGGAAAACACGTTGTCATTTGACAACGTCAAATTGCAAATGATATTTAACACGCACATTTATTATTTACGTTAAATTTAGATGTATTTCACAAATAAATTAAGTTAATTTTTTAACACTATGGTTTTCTTCAAATAAAATCACAATATATTTGCTTGTCGATAATAAAAAAAGACAATTATTATTTTGCTTTTTATTATCTCGAACTACAAATTTTCACGAAAAAAATCCAACCGCTTACTTATCTAAATGATGCAAAACGTGGAGACATAAAAATAAAGAAACCGACAAAAAAGAAAAATCTATTTTTTCATCTTGTACTTATCGTTATGTCATTTTTTTAGACTATTTTTGCTACCAACTGGTACTTTATGTTGACAATTTGAAAGATAAATAAATAAACACTCTGAAATTACTTAAAACTTTAAATTATATTATTAGCTATGACAATAGGTATTCCTAAAGAAATCATGCCGGGAGAGGCTCGAGTAGCAGCTACCCCTGAGACAATTAAAAAATTCATTGCAGACGGTGCAACCGTTTTAGTAGAATCTGGTGCTGGCGAAAGCTCGCTTTACTACGACGAACAATACATCGAAGCTGGCGCAAAACTTGTGAATGACACACAAGAGTTATTTGACAAATCTGACCTTATATTAAAGGTAAAAGAGCCACTATTCAACGAAAAACTTCAAAAGCACGAAGTGGACATGATGCACAAGGGTCAACACTTAATTACATTTATACACCCAGCATCACCAGTAAATCATGAAATGGTGAAGCACCTTGCTCAAAAAGGAGTAACCTCTTTCACACTTGATAGCATTCCACGAATATCGCGTGCTCAAAATATGGATGCTCTTACTTCAATGAGCACATGTGCAGGGTATAAAGGTATCATAATGGCTGCCGATGACTTAACAATATTTATGCCACAACTATTTACAGCAGTTGGGATGCTAAAACCCGCCAATGTATTAGTTATTGGTGCAGGTGTGGCAGGACTACAAGCACTAGCTACTGCTAGAAGACTTGGAGCAATAACATATGCTATGGACATACGCCCAGCAGGCAATGAACAAGCAGGCAGCTTGGGAGCAAAAACTATAAATCTTGGCATCCCCGAAGAACTTGCAGTGGGTAAAGGGGGCTATGCACAAACGCTACCCGAAGAATGGTTGCAAAAAGAGAGAGAAAAGATTGCCGAGGTGATTAAAGATATGGACATTGTGTTTTGCAGTGCACTAATTCCGGGAAAAATAGCACCCATACTTATTACTGAAGACATGATTAAGACAATGAAGAATGGCTCTGTTATTGTTGATATATCTATCGACCAAGGCGGAAATTGTGAAATGACTGCACCTGGCAAAAAAATTAGAGCACATAATGTAACGATTCAGGGAATAAAAAACATACCTGGACTGATACCAACTAGCTCTACATGGATGTTTTCGAATAATGTTTACAATCTAGTTAAGTACCTAACTAAAGATGGGGAAATAAACATTGACTTAAATGATGAAATAACAAGTTCGATTTTAGTTACTCACAATGAAGAGATTGTACACACTGGGGCTCGTGAAGCTATGAAGATATAAACCAAAAAAATGTATTATTTTTATGAATCCTATTTACTTAATTCTAATCTTCGTTGTGGCTACACTAGTTGGCTACTTTATTATAAAAAATGTTCCTAGCTTGCTACACACTCCACTTATGTCGGGCATGAACGCACTGTCGGGCGTAACCATATTAGGAGCAATAGCGGCTGTAGGAATTGCAGTTATATCTAAAGGCCAAGACACTTTGATGGCTAACATTATTGGCGGCATAGCTGTAATTGCTGCCACAATAAATGTTGTAGGTGGATTTGGAGTAACCCATAGAATGCTCAAGATGTTTAATAAGAAAAAAAGAGAAACTAAATAGCTATGACCGCAACCATTTATTACATAATTTGTGCCGTGCTATCTGTCATGGTTCTACTGGGCATATCGATGATGAGCCGTATCAAAACCTCAATGCAGGGTAACATCCTGAGTGCCGTGAGTCTGTTTTTAGGAATTGTAGTTACATTGTATTACAATGACATAATCTCAGTAGGCAGTATTTATATCTACATTCTAATTGGAACAATTATTGGAAGTGCTTTTGCTTCAAAAGTAAAAATGATTGAAATGCCTCAACTGGTAGCACTGCTAAACAGTATCGGAGGCTTAGCCTCAGCATTAGTAGGTATATTATCATTGTTGGGTATTGGGCAGGCTATTAATTTATTTCCTACATTCTCTAATGTAACAGCAGTTGTGGCAATCATCGTGGGTACTATAACATTCGTTGGTAGCCTAGTTGCGGCGGCCAAACTACATAAGCTATTGCCTCAAAAGCCAGTGATTTGGAAAGGACACTCGGTCCTATTAAACATTAGTCTTATTGTTCTTGGACTTTCAGTTATTTATTCAGCACTTATTGGGAAAGTTTTTAACCCTGATATTGATCTTTTTATTATTATTTCAACAGCACTTTTAATAAGCACACTATTTGGATATGCATTTTCAATAAGAGTGGGCGGAGCAGATATGCCTATCACTATTTCATTGCTAAACTCACTTAGTGGTGTAGCAGGAGCAATAGCGGGAATGGCAATCGGTGATATACTCCTTGTGTCTGTTGGTGGAATAGTTGGAGCATCGGGTCTGTTCTTAACTCAGATAATGTGTAAGTCAATGAATAGAAGTCTTATGGATATATTATCTGGCAAGACATCTGTTGCATCAAAAAAGAAAACTATTGCAAATGAAGAGAAGAAAGAGGCTACAACTAGAGAAATCAAAACTGACAATAGATCACATGGGTCAATTCTTCAATCAGCTAAGTCCATAATAATTGTTCCAGGCTATGGAATGGCCTTAGCTCAAGCACAACACCAAGTGAAGCAACTTGCTGATAAGCTAGAAAGAAATGGTGCTGAAGTGAAATATGCTATACACCCCGTGGCAGGACGAATGCCTGGTCATATGAATGTATTGCTTGCAGAAGCAGATGTTTCTTATGAACAACTATTTGAGATGGATGCCATCAACAATGAGTTTAAAGATGCAGATGCCGTAATTGTTATTGGTGCTAATGATGTGCTTAACCCATCAGCCCGAGATGCTGTTGATACACCAATTTATGGAATGCCAGTACTAAATGTTGATCAAGCAAAAGAGGTATTTATTTGCAACTTCGACTTAAATCCCGGATACTCAGGTGTAGAAAACCCGCTATACAAAAAGGAGAAAGGGGTGCATTTAATGCTTGGTGATGCAAAGGAGAGTATCGAAAAACTTATAAGCTACATGTAGCCTATATCACAATGAATAATAGACTATTCGCACTCAGTAGCCATAAGCAATTATAAATTCTAAAACATAAACAGGGATATACGCTTTGTAGTTTTAAAAAAAAATTGTTTCTTTGCTTAATGTTTAATGTTTATTTCCCAAAATTAATTATTAATTTAGCAGAAATGGAAAATCAAAATATAGATAATCAGATACAAATAGAATTAACAGAGGAAGTTGCACAAGGCACATACTCTAATCTAGCAATAATATCTCACTCATCATCGGAGTTTATACTAGATTTTGTGCGAATAGTACCGGGAGTTCCAAAAGCAAAAGTAAAGTCGCGAGTTATTCTTACTCCAGAGCATGCAAAAAGACTTTTATCAGCACTAAACGATAACATAGAAAGATTTGAAAAAATGAATGGTAAAATTAAGATAAATAACAACGAAGTCCCAGGCTTTCCTCCACCTATCGGTGGCATGGGACAGGCTTAAAATTGAAGTAATAAAAATAAAATCACAGCAATATATTTATTATGACAACAGAAGTACAACAAATAGAAAAGTTCAATTGGTTTAAAATGTTTTGGGCGGGCTTTACAACCATGTCAAAACAGAGCAGAACGCTTTGGATAATTGTAATTTTAAAGCTCTTCATTATGTTTGCTATTCTGAGACCAATTTTCTTCCCTAACTTTTTAAAATCACAGGCAGAAGATAAAGCAGGACAAGCAGAATATGTACGCGAGCAAATGATTGAACGCTCAAAATCACAAGATTAAAAAACATCTAATTTTATAAATCACCAAAACTAAAAAAGCCAGATTATATGGATTTATTATTGAACGCTACGGTTAATTGGTCTAGAGCCCAATTTGCACTAACTGCTGGTTACCATTGGATTTTTGTTCCAATCACACTAGGGTTAGCAATCATTATGTCTGTTATGGAGACAATGTATGTCAAAACAGGCGATGAAAAATGGAAGAAAACTGCGAAATTTTGGCAATTAATCTTCGGAATTAACTTTGCCATCGGTGTGGCAACAGGAATTATTCTTGAATTTCAATTCGGAACAAACTGGTCAAACTACAGCTTATTCGTTGGTGACATTTTTGGTGCACCACTAGCAATTGAAGGTATAGTTGCCTTCTTTTTAGAATCTACATTCATAACAATAATGTTCTTCGGCTGGAATAGAGTAAGCAAAAAAATGCACCTTGCCTCAACATGGTTAGTAACATTAGGCGCAAGTCTTTCTGCTTATTGGATATTAGTAGCCAATGCATGGATGCAATATCCAGTTGGAATGGAGTTCAACCCAGAAACCATGCGCAATGAGATGGTTGACTTCTGGGCAATTGTTAAATCACCTGTTGCAATAAACAAATTTTTCCACACAGTAACCTCTTCATGGGGAGTAGGTGCTGCATTTGTTACTAGCATTAGTATGTGGTATCTACTAAAAAAGAGACACGTAGATTTTGCTCTAAGAAGTATCTTAATTGCATCAGTATTTGGGTTTACTGCCTTCTTATTAGTAGCACTAACAGGAGATGGCTCTGCTTATGAGGTAACTCAAAAACAACCGATGAAACTTGCAGCTATGGAGGGGCTGTACGAAGGGAAAGAAGGAGCAGGCTTAGTAGCCATAGGTCTATTAGACCCAAAGAAAGAGAAATACAATGACGACGTAGATCCTTACATTTTTAAAATAGAAATACCCAAATTACTATCATTGATGGGATACAGAAATGCGAATGCTTTTGTTCCTGGAATTAAAGATGTTGTAGATGGAGGATACACCCTTCCCGATGGTACAACCGCATTGTCATTCCACGAGAAAAAAGAGAAAGGCTTAGTTGCTCACCAGGCACTTGCTGACTTCCAAAAAGCAAAGAGCGAGGGTAGAGAAACTGATGCAGCTAATTATGAAAAAGTAATTAGAGAAAACTACAACTACTTTGGATATGGTTTTCTGGAAAAAGAAGAGGATATGATACCAGATGTTCCATTAACTTTCTATGCATTTCACACTATGGTTATGGTCGGAGGGTATTTCCTACTGTTCTTTGCCGTAGTTTGGTACTTACACAGAAAGAAAAAACTAGAATCAATGAAATGGTTGCATCACGTTGGCATTTGGAGCTTCGCACTTGCTGTGCTAGCATCACAATTAGGATGGGTAGTAGCAGAGGTTGGACGTCAACCATGGACTATTCAGGACATTCTACCTGTTCAAGCTGCTGCATCAGCAGTACCTGCAGCTAACGTTAAGACGACATTCTTTATGTTTGCTTTCCTATTCTCTATTCTGCTAATTGCGGAAATAATGATTATGGTGAGACAGATTAAAAAAGGTCCAGAGGAATAATATTTCACATCAAGTTTTATATAAACTATTTAAAACAAAGTAAATTATGATTACATACGAATTTTTACAAAACTACTGGTGGTTTATAATAGCACTTCTTGGGGGAATATTAGTGTTTATGTTGTTTGTACAAGGGGGCCAGTCAATGCTTCATTCTTTATCTAAAACAGAAGATGAAAAGGCTTTAGTGTTAAATGCACTTGGACGGAGATGGGGGCTAACTTTCACTACACTTGTAGTGTTTGGAGGAGCCTTCTTTGCATCGTTTCCATTATTCTATGCAACTAGCTTTGGAGGAGCTTATTGGGTATGGATGTTGATTCTTTTCTCCTTCGTTGTACAAGCTGTTTCATTCGAATTTGAAGGTATGCCCAATAACTTCTTGGGACAAAAGACCTACCATAGATTCCTACTTTTTAATGGAGTGGTAGGCACTTTCGTTCTTGGTGTTGCAGTAGCTACATTCTTCACAGGTTCAGAGTTCACTATTAACAAAGTTGCACTTGTAAACCTTCTTGGAGAGAGCAATGTAATGAGTGGTTGGGACAACTCACTGCATGGTCTAGAGGCTTTGGGCAATCTAAGAAACTGGACTCTAGGATTAGCTGTTTTCTTTTTAGCCAGAACTCAAGCTAGCCTTTTCTTTGTAAATAGGCTTGACCATAAAGTGCTACAGGAGAGATCAAGAAAGTTCACATTGTATAATGCAATACCTTTTTTAGTTTTCTTCCTAACGTTCCTAATTTGGACACTATTATCTGAAGGATATGCAGTAAACCCAGATACCAAAGAGGTATTTATGGAACCTTATAAGTATCTCAACAACTTAATAGAGATGCCTATCATTCTTATACTTCTATTAGCAGGAGTAGTATCTGTACTTTGGGGAATTTTTGCAACAGTATTCAAAAAATCATACAGTAAAGGGATTTGGTTCTCAGGTGCTGGAACTATTGTCGTGGTAACAATGCTCTTTTTACTAGCAGGGTATAACAATACAGCATTCTATCCTTCATATACTAACTTACAAAGTTCACTCACTGTTCAGAATGCCTCATCTAGCAAAATCACACTAGAGGCTATGGCTATTGTATCCTTACTAGTTCCTTTTGTTATAGCATATATATTTTATGCTTGGAAAGCATTAGAGGGAAAGAGACTTTCATTGAAAGATGTTCAAGAAGAAGGTGGATACTAAAAACTAGACACATTCATATATCAAAAGAGGAGATGCACTTGCATCTCCTCTTTTGATATATGAATAGACTTTTCTATATCTTTACTTTAACCTTAGTAATCTTACTCTCATTTTTAAACGCATCTAGTGCAGTAACTACATATGTATATCTATTATTTCCGCCTTCATATGGTAGCACATAAAAATTATCATTAGTGACTGCTAAAATATTTTCGGCACGATTGATGTTTACATTCTCTCCCTTCCTAAAACGATAAATAACGTACATTTGTGCACTTTCTGGATTTTCAGATTGCTTTGGTTTATCCCAAGTAAGGAAGTGCATATCTTCAGTAAATACTTGATTAAGGTTCTTCACCTTTGTTGGTCTTCCATTGTGCATGTGTTTATATGCTGGTATGAGAGCCTTGTTACGATGAATATCTGACTTCAATATATTTGCTGAGTTCTCTGCATTTTCCAAAATTTGATATCCATACCAATAACTATTACCATGCACGTACGGCAATTGCCTAGACTGCATTATCTTAACCTCTAGTTCATTTTTATCCGTGCTTCGCTTTATATCTTGCCCTATGTACAAAGGTTGTTTAAAGTTATTATCGTGCCACCAATGTAATAAGGTAGTATAATCTGCGGAAGCATGTCCATTCTCCCAATAAATTTGAGGCATATTGTAATCAATCCAACCTTTTTGCACCCATAGTTTTACGTCTGCAAACAAGTCGTCATAGTTTTGCAAACCATTAGTGTCGCTACCTTCGGGATGATTTCGTTTATTCCTATAAATACCAAATGGACTAATGCCAAATCTAACCCATGGCTTGACTGAAGCAATGGTGTATTTCAGCTCCTGAATAAGCATATTAACATTATTCCGACGCCAATCGTTGCGCTGATTATAATCAAAACCTTGAGCCGTAGCATACCTATTAAAGCTATTATCATCAGGAAATGGCTCCCCTGCTATGGGGTATGGATAGAAGTAATCATCCATATGAATGGCATCAACATCATAACGAGATACAATATCATGCACAACATCACAAATAAAGCCTCTATTTTCGGGTAATCCCGGATCAAAGTATAACTGATTTCCATATTGCACAAAGCGTTCAGGGTGTTTCCAATAGATATGATCGGGTGAAAGCTGACTAGCAGCACTTGCTTTTGCACGATAGGGATTTAGCCAAGCATGTAGCTCCATACCTCTCTTGTGACACTCTTCGATAATATGTGATAAAGGATCGAAGCTGTCGTCATCGGGTGCTAATCCCTGTTGCCCCGTCATGTATCTACTCCATGGCTCTAGATTAGACTTATAAAATGCATCAGCCTCTGGCCTAATTTGAAATATTACTGCGTTGATGCCAGCTGCGTCAAGTTTAGCTACCATTTCGGTAAGATAGTGCTTCATCGCGGCACTATTCATTTGTTGGTATCTAGACTGAAATACGGTTTGTATCCATGCACCCCTAAACTCATATTTTGGGCTTCTGATTTGCGATTCGTTTACTGACTTTTTGCTGGTACCACAAGAAACAACAATCAACAATGTAACTATTATTGATAAAAATCGAAAGTATCGTATCATAAATTTTTTAATTAATTGCTTAAGGAAATACTACATAGTCGTCACCACCACCTACTTGTGTAACTGGCACATGCTGTTTAGGAAATATAGCTATTTTACTATGCTCTGGGAATTTTCGTCCAAGACGATATGGCAAATTATCTAAAGCTGGGATGTGAGACACACAGCCACTATGTGCCGAAACTATTACAATCATATCCTTTTTCTTTATTCTATCAGAAAAAGAGAGATGATTATCCCAATCAGTAAATGGTTCGAAAGTAAAGTTGCCCACACCTTTGTGTCTTGCAATCAACTCTTGAGTATTAGGATGACCAAGATGTAAAACAGGAATTGAGAGCTCAGACGATAACTTGGCAATCTTTTCAACCCACAAAGCAAATCCTTCCTCTTTCTCTGCCAGGGGTGGAGATATTACTATTATTCGGTCATGATCTATTAAATCAGACTCGATACTGCACATCCATAAATTCTTATCCATCTTACGGATTATTAAATCGACCTTCTCTCCCAATATTTTATCAATAAAGCCCACCCTACCTGGCCATCCTAAAATAACTATATCGGTCATAGTCTCACGTGCCATCCTCAATATTCCATCGGCTGGATTGTGATCAATGGTAGTAAGTATATCCACATTGACCTCTGCAGCTGTAGCTGTTTCAACAAACTCTTTAAGGTTCTTTCTGAAACCTACAATATTTTTCTCTGCCTCTACATTATTCTCAACAACTCCTAACAGTGATATAGGGTTAACTGATTTTTTATCTTTCAATAAGAGTGCCAGCTCTACATGCTTGCCAATATTAGATGGATTAGCTATAGGTACTAATATCTTCTCTTGAGCAAACTCGCCCATCGAGGATGCACTTAATGGCTCATCTTCCTCTGCTATGATAATATCTTTTGCAGCCTTTTGAGTAACAAATGAAGCCCAAATGCATGTAATGAGAATAAGAATAATTGTACCATTGAGGATATACTCATCAAGAATACCTGCCTTGTATCCCACAATAATTATAGCCAGAGTGGCTGCAGCATGTGAGCTACTCAATCCAAAAATGAGGTTTCGCTGAACTACAGAATATTTATATGTTTTTTGTGTTGCATAGGCTGCCACCCATTTACCAATTAGTGCTACCAAAGTGAGGACTCCAGCAATAATTAAAGTGGATACTCCATCTAGCACCACTGCCACATTTACCATCATGCCTACTGAGATAAGAAACACAGGAATAAATAGCGAGTTGCCTATGAACTCTATTCGATTCATCAATGCTGAAGTATGAGGTATCAGTTTATTAAGTGCCAATCCGGCCGCAAATGCACCGATTATAGGCTCTATACCACCTAACTCAGCAAGAAATCCAGCCAGAAACACGATAAACAGAACGAATATGTAGTTTGAGTATTTCTCATATTGTGCACGTCGGAAATACCATTTTGCTAATCTAGGAATAACGAAAAACATTATTCCTGAAAATAATGCTAGGGATAACAATAACTTTACGAAGAAATAAAAATTAAGACCTCCCTCGCTATTCGACAATAAAACTGCTAGTATAATAAGCACAGCAGTGTCTGTAAATATTGTTCCACCCGCAGTAATGGCAACTGCTTCATTTCGCGACACGCCCAATCGACTAACGATTGGATATGTTACCAATGTGTGAGTAGAAAACATGCTTGCTGTAAGAAAACTGGTATTGAAATCGTAGTCCAATAGATAATATAAAATTGGAAAACCTATCAATAGAGGTATAATAAATGTATAAAACCCAAAGCCTAAACTTTTATTTTTATTTTTCGAAAATTCATTTAGATCAAGCTCAAGCCCAACGATAAACATTATGTATAACAAACCAATTGTTGAAAACATCTCAACTCCTGCATTTGCATTATCTATCCAGTTAAGTCCATGTGGACCGATGAGCACGCCTGCCAAGATGAGCCCTATGACGCTTGGCACATTTAAACGCCTAAGCACAATAGGTGCTACAAAGATTATTAACAATAGCGTAGCAAACACCAACACTGGATTGGTAAAAGGTAAAGAGAAATTTATATTTAAAATAGATAATGAACCTAACATATATAGCTAAATGACTTTTATTATTTTGTATTTTACAAAAATAGAGAAAATTTCTATCATTATTAATATTAGATTTAGTATTCGTATATGAATCATCCTAAAACGAACATAACAAAAAATTCATATCCCAAAATGGTGTGCACTTTTGCAAATAGATAAAACTCAATCCATATTCACATATGCAGAAAAATGTATAGGTAAACATCAAATATGATTGGCACATTATTTTTTGTGCAAGTGCAAAAATGGTTTCAGAAAATGCATTTACATTTGTGCGAATGACTTTCTCATTTGAAAAATGCGCGCACAAAATAGAAATGAGTGAAAATGCACCCCATTTTAACTGTCTCCGCCACGACTTCACAAAATATGTTATCATATTTACTCATCCCCAAATGAAAATAGGCAAAAATGGTTCAATATTTACGTTTTGCTACACAAAAACGTCAAAATTCGGATTCGAAAAACGCTCGCACTTTTATGCGCGACAAACCTCGAATGAGATTTAACACGCACAAATTGTTTTTCTGTTAAATTTAAAACTATTTCACCCTTGCATTAAGTTAATATTTTAACAATGCGTTTTTATTGAAATGAAATCAACAAATTTTGGTGTCACTAAATTATAAATACGAAGTTATTACTTGTATAGCTAAAATGTACTTATATTAGAATAGCACAGAATAAGATAATCAGAGAAAATAATTTTAAAGAATCTATCTGAAAAGAAATTGCACCTCTAGATAAACATTTTTGCATCGGCAACTTGAAAGCGCTAGCTATAAATGTGTGTAAAATAGATAATAAAAGTCGTATATTTTCAGTACCTTGCGTTGTTTTTTATAATTCAACTAATTTGCAATAAAAGTAAGGTTTATAATGAAGGGTATTATTAAGCTATTTAAGCGTTTCATGCCTCCATACAAGAAGTATGTAGTGCTTTCATTTCTATTCAATATAATCACAGCAATACTTAACGTATTCTCAATGGGGACAATTATTCCCATTCTTCAGGTATTATTCAAGGTGAACACAAAGTCATATGAGTTTATTGCATGGAATACTCAGGGAGAGTCAATAATTGACATCACTTTAAATAATGCCAATTGGTATTTCTCACAAATGATAGAAACTCACGGTGGTAGCAAAACCTTGATGATTTTGGCTGCTGCATTGGTTTTACTCACATTACTAAAAACAGGAACAGCATATTTAGGGTCTTATTTCACAATTCCTATCAGAACAGGTGTTGTTAAAGATATCAGAAACCAGATTAACGATAAAATCCTCCAATTATCAATGGGCTTTTTCTCCGAAGAGCGAAAGGGCGATATAATGGCTAGAATTTCGGGTGACGTAAATGAGGTAGAAAACTCGGTAATGAGTTCGTTAGATATGCTTTTTAAAAACCCAGTGCTAGTTATTATATATTTAGGCACGATGATTATTCTGAGCTGGCAACTAACTCTCTTCGTATTTGTAGTATTGCCTGTGATGGGTTATGTGATGGGAACCGTTGGCAAAAACTTAAAAAAGAGCTCATTTGAGGCACAGAATAAGTGGGGAGAATTGATGTCGCAAATTGAAGAAACCCTCGGCGGACTTCGAGTTATTAAAGCTTTCAATGCCGAGAGTAAAATATCAAAAAGATTTCATAGAGGTAGCGATGAGTTTAGGAAGATGTCTAGTCGAATAGCTAGACGTCAATATTTGGCTCATCCTATGAGTGAGTTTTTGGGAACACTCACTATTGCTATTGTACTTTGGTTTGGAGGTACGCTCATTTTAAACGATACAGGAATTATCGAAGCTGCAATATTTATATATTATCTAACAATGTTTTATAGTATCATCAATCCTATAAAAGAGTTTTCGAGATCGGCCTATGCCATTCAGCGAGGGCTAGCATCTATGGATAGAATTGATAAAATATTGACAGCTAGCAACGAGCTTAAAGAGTTGGATAATCCTAAAAAAATTAGCTTCAAAAATCATATCCACTACAAAGATGTTTGGTTTAAATATACAGAAGATTGGGTACTTAGAGGAATTAACTTGAAAATTGAAAAAGGATCTACAATTGCATTAGTTGGACAGTCTGGCTCGGGAAAATCTACTATGGCTGATCTTCTTCCACGTTTCTACGATATTCAGAAAGGAGAGTTAATGATTGACGATGTAAATATTAAGGATTGCACTATGCACGACTTGAGGGCAAAAATAGGCTATGTAAATCAAGAGGCAATCCTATTTAATGACACAATCTATAATAACATTGCCTTCGGGGTAGAAAACACTACACAAGCGGAAGTGATAGATGCTGCAAAGATTGCTAATGCACACGAGTTTATTATGGCCACTCCTGAAGGATATCAAACAAATATTGGTGATAGAGGTGGAAGATTATCTGGCGGACAGCGACAACGCATCAGTATTGCTAGAGCTATACTAAAGAATCCAGAAATACTACTACTAGATGAGGCAACATCTGCACTCGACACCGACTCGGAAAGACTTGTGCAAGAGGCATTGGAAAAGTTAATGAAAGACAGAACTACAATAATTGTAGCTCATAGATTATCAACTATCAAGAATGCTGACATTATATATGTTTTGCAAGATGGACAAATTGTTGAGTCTGGCAATCATAATACACTATTTTCAATGAATGGAATTTACACCAAGCTCTGTGCAATGCAAGGCGAGGTTTAAAAAAACATAAAGTTGTATGTGATGACAAGGGGTGAGAAAATTAATTATCTCACCCCTTATTACTTCACTACAAGATATATCACTTAGAATCTAACATTTCGAACTTTGAGTTCAGGCTTATAAATTCTGGAACTATTTCTTTCATCTTCCTAACGATATTCATTTCATCAAATGTGTATGAAATGGATATCAACTCATCAATATCTTTTGTCACTTCATCAAAATCGTAGTCTCTAACCTTAGCAACCATAATTTTGTCATGATGCGTTTTGGTAGTATTCTCCTCATTATTCAATAATTCTTCGTAAAGCTTTTCGCCGTGCCTAAGACCAGTATATTCTATTTTTACATTCTTAGCTCCCGACAATAAAATCATTCTTTTGGCTAAGTCAACAATTTTAACTGGTTTACCCATATCAAAAATGTATATCTCGCCTCCATTACCCATCGATCCTGCTTCTAAAACTAATTGACATGCCTCTGTAATAGTCATGAAGTATCTTATTATTTCGGGGTGAGTCACTGTAACGGGACCACCTCGCTTTATTTGCTCCCTGAATAAAGGAATAACCGACCCATTAGAACCTAACACATTGCCAAAACGTGTGGTGATAAACTGTGTCTTTACCGAACCCTGATTTTTCAAATGCTTAGCAAATGATTGTACATATATTTCTCCAATTCTTTTCGAACATCCCATCACATTCGAAGGATTTACAGCCTTATCTGTGGAGACCATTACAAACTTAGATGCTCCAAATTCGACTGCTAAGTCTGCAATAATTTTAGCTCCTAAAACATTGTTCTGGATTGACTCTGACACATTCGACTCCATCATAGGGACATGCTTATAAGCTGCAGCATGAAATATGTAATGAGGCTTTGACTCAGAAAAAACTCGCCTCATTCTCTTTTCATTACTAATATCTGCTACTACAATTTCGAAAGATAGATTAATCCATTCTTTTTGTAGTTCAAGATACATATCATGAAGAGGGGTTTCTGCTTGATCAACTAGTATAATCTTGAAAGGGTTAAAAGTGGCTACCTGCCTAACTATCTCACTACCTATCGAGCCCGCAGCTCCAGTTATTAAGACTCTCTTCCCCTCAATATGTCCAGCTATCTCACGCATATTAACATTTATGAGACTTCGTGGTAAAAGATCCTCAATTTGAACATCTTTCAGATTTTGTGATGTAGTCAATCCACCATCCCATTCGCTCAATGGAGAAGATACTAGTAAGGATATATG
>JAAYFB010000131.1 GCA_012728465.1 Proteiniphilum sp.
TAATGTGGATGTGTCCGATAGGTTAGACGAGTTGGTGTGTGTAGGACTAATAGTTGTGGTTTTGGATGTGGAAAAATTGGTTGGATTTGTGGCATATACACCCTTAGCTGCTGACAAAGAGTTTCCTGCCGACAGTGTTGCAGGCATTGATGTTCGCAAAAGCGTTTACATTGCCGAGGTGGTGGTGGATGCTGAATATCGTGGGAGGGGTATTGCTGCGGCAATGATGGAGAAGGCGTTGATGGATAATGTGGAGTGTTACTCTCACGCTGTTATTCGTGTGTGGCAAAACAATAGACCGGCTCTATTGTTGTATCAAAAGCTGGGATTTACTCCCATTGCTACTATTACTCAAACAAAGCTTATTGACAAAAACGAAAGCTTTGAGATGAAAAAGATATATCTAGCTAAACATCTTTTGAGAAATAACATTAATAATCTATGTGGTTGTTAATGTATTACACTTTGGTAAATTGCTAGATGTGATAATATAAAACTATTTTAAAATTATGAAAGAGTTAATTGCAAACACTATTAATCTGCGAAATGGAGCTCCCGAAGATAAGCGCAAGGAGATTAGAGATTATTTTTTGAAAACTTGGACTGTTCACGAGAAACTATATAGTCAACTAAAATCGGATGAAATATTTTATCATCGTGGCGATCCATTGCGACATATCATTTTATTCTACTTGGGGCACACTGCTGTATTTTTTGTAAATAAATTGTACTTAGGTAAGATTATAGATAAAAGGATAAACCCCAAATTTGAGTCAACTTTTGCAATTGGTGTTGACGAAATGAGCTGGGACGATCTTAATAATAATCATTACGAATGGCCGCCAGTGTCTGAAGTGCGCAAATATCGTGATGATGCTAAGTCCGCAATTCTAAACCTTATCGACACTCTGCCTTTGGAGATGCCTATAAATTGGGATAATCCTTTCTGGATTATCATGATGGGTATCGAGCATGAGCGCATTCACCTTGAAACATCTTCGGTGCTTATCCGCCAGCTTCCGCTTGATGAGGTTGTGCCAAATCGCTTTGGTGAAATATGTAAAGAGCATGGAGAAGCTCCACAAAATGAGCTTATAGATGTTGCGGGTGGATTGATAAAGTTGGGCAAGGAGCATGACCACCCATTCTATGGCTGGGATAATGAGTATGGTAGTTACACGGAGGATGTGGCCGACTTCAAGGCTGCAAAATATCTCACATCCAATGGTGAGTTCTTGCAATTCATAAACGATGGTGGGTATCAAAATCAAAAATATTGGACAGAAGAGGGTTGGAGCTGGAGAACATTTAAGAAAGCAGAGATGCCACTATTCTGGCGTAAGAATGGCGATAACTTTAAGCTGCGATTAGTGGCAGAAGAGATAGACATGCCATGGAATTGGCCAGTGGAGGTAAATTATCTTGAGGCAAAGGCATTTTGTAATTGGAAAACTGAAAAGACAGGCCACACATATCGATTGCCAAGCGAGGCAGAATGGTACAAGTTGCATCAATCGGCAGGCTTGAAGGATGTGATGGCATGGGACAAAGCCCCGGGGAATATAAATTTGGAGAACGGAACATCTCCATGCCCAGTTGATAAGTTTAAACAGGGTGATTTTTATGACGTAATAGGCAATGTATGGCAGTGGACAGAGACACCAATAACGGGATACCCTGGTTTTAAGGTGCATCCACTTTACGACGATTTTTCGACACCCACTTTTGATGGCAAGCACAACATGATAAAAGGTGGTTCGTGGATTTCTACGGGCAATGAGGCAACAATTCATTCGCGATATGCTTTCCGTCGTCATTTTTATCAACATGCTGGCTTTAGATATATTCAAACAGAGGCACCACTAAACATACAAAGTGCCGATTATGAGACCGATGCTGAGGTAACTTTGTCTTGCGAAAAAAACTGGGGCGATATCCACACTAATAGCAAATCATTTGATAAACAACTCGCAGATGTGTTGGTGGATAAGCTCAAGGGTGAGTCAATAAAAAGAGTTTTAGATTTAAATGCTGATACGGGTCGATTGGCATTTGAGCTAGCCAAGCACTATGATGAAATTACGGCATTGGATTTTACTGCACGTATGATTCGTATGCCTATTCAGCTACAAGAGCAGGGATATATGAGATACACTATTAAGGATGAGGGGGAGATTATGCTCTTCCGCGATGTTGTTCTGTCAGATTATGGATTGGATGAAGGAAAAGATAAAATACTATTCATGCAGGCCGACCCGATGAATATACGACCCAAATACACTGGCTACGATTTGGTGGTGGCATCAAACTTGTTGGAGGAGTTGAGCGACCCCAAACTATTCCTTTCGCATATCGATGAGCGAATAAATGATGGAGGCCATCTGGTGATACTATCAGCATATGATTGGACTGCTAGCAAAACTCCGAGAGATAAGTGGATTGGTGGATATAAGGAGGATGGCGAACCCGTTACTTCGTTTGATGGGTTGAATGGCATCTTGGGTGATAAGTTCGAGCTGTCGGGCGAGCCATTTGATATGCCACTGTCAATCAGAAAATCGTCTCGAGTAACTGAAAATAAAGTTTTAGAAGCAACCATTTGGAAAAAGAAATAATTACGTTTCTTACACTACTTAGTATTAATCACTCCCTACGCAATTTTGAGTTGCATGGGGAGTTTTTTTTATGACTCTGCTTCATTATATGATTTTGATAATACATTTTGCAAGGAATGTATGGTTGAATAATTATTATTGAATTCAATCTCTACGTAATGTATCTGTAAAATGGTTTTTCTTAATCAAAGATGTTCGAATTGGATGGTTTAGAAGTTTTTTCGCATCATTTCCCACTCGGAAAATGTGTCTGAAAAGTTTTTCAGGGATCCAGGACGTACGGAAAGTGCCCTGAAAAACTTTTCAGAGCTACTTTCCGCACGGAAAATAGGCTAAAAAACTTTTCAGAGTTACTTTCCGCACGGAAAAAGGCCTGAAAAACTTTTCAGAGTTACTTTCTCTACGGAAAGTAGGCCTAAAAAACTTTTCAGAGCTACTTTCCGTACGGAAAAATGGCTGAAAAACTTTTCAGATGTCCACTTGTTTCTCCTTAATTATGCTAAGTGATGGATTGAGGTTTTCATTATCAGTTAGTTGTGTGTGTTTTTTGGTTCTGCGTTGCAAAAGTTGTATATTTGTAATGGTAAAATATTCAGAGATATAGATTACAGCTATATGACTAAGAAACAATCAATCGAATTTATGCTGTAAAACATATATAATGTATTACCTTTGTAGTGATTTAAATGGCAAGCGTGTTATTAAAATCAATTTTAGGTTGTTTTACTACATATTGTAAAGGCGATTTTATAATCGGTTGTCGATAAATCATATTTTATAAACATTTTAATAATATAAATTATGAACATCAAAAACCTAACACGAGAAGAGATTCTATCACAAATTAAGTATTTAGAAACTAACATTAAAAGAGGTTCTGTAGCTCACCAAGCAACTAGAGTTGGCAGAATAAGAACGTTAAGATCTACCTTGCGCCAAGCAAGCTAATTGACTAGCGTTTGAGATGTAAAAAAAGTTGCAGCATTTAGATTAAAAGAATTTTTTTAATCGAAAATGCTAACCGCAGATGAAAAAAACTTACTTGTTAAAAAATGACGGCTACCCAGAAGGTGGCTTTTTTTGTGCCCAAATTTTTGCATCCTACCGCCTACATATATCTTTAAAAGCACACCACTTACAAATTGCTTCATTTTCGGTTTGAGAAAATGGAATATCAGGATTGAAGATTTCTTCTATCAAATTATTTAGCCTTGCTGTAAATTCATCCATCATACCTTCCACATTGTTCATTGGCTCTTTGTTGTATATCAATCGGGGGTCGTAGTTTTCATTAAAAACATCTCGTAAATAGTATATTGCTGGCACGACGGGCAGGCTAGTGTTTTTGTATGCTAAGGCGTAAAAGAATACTTGCAAAATGTGAGACTTGCGATTGCTCTTTGATGTATCGAACATGTCGTCAAAATCTGAAAAGCCTAAATCGCCTCTACCAGTCTTATAGTCTATCAACCTCACTTTGCCTTCACATATATCTATCCTGTCAATGCTCCCCTTAATATTAACACTTAGCTTGTCGGAAACATCATGCTTCAGCTTGAATTTGTATTCGGAGTCGATGTACTCAAATGGTGCAATGCTTCGGTCAAACTGAAACGTTTGCTTGATGTAGTCAAGTATTATTTGGCTAATCAGAAAATGATGGCCAGTAAGTTTCACCTTTTTATCTTTTTGCTTGAAATAATGCTCGGCAAATGCTTCTTCAATTAGTTGGATAATATATTTTTCGTTGTCAATTATTGAATTGATGGTGTCGGGCAAAATGGTTTTATTCTTATATCTGTCATACAGATGTTGCATTACGGCGTGGTATATTGTACCGAAAACACTCGCTTCTATCGATTCTTGCACCTCTTCTTCGTCCGATAGGCCTTCTACTGCAGATAGGTAAAACTGTAGCGGGCAGTTTAGATAGTTATTTATGCTCGATGCCGATATTGATGCGGAGCCACCGAAGGCGAATTTCTGTAGTTTGTTTATTATCTCAGGTGTTTTAGTGATTGAAACTGGTTCAATCTCGGGAGCCGAAACGTTGTAATTTATCATTACTTCGTTAATATCGAAGTAGTCGTTATACAAATACTTCATTTGATAAAAGTATCTGCTCACCTCACCCGATTGCATATCCTCGGTGCGCGTGTCGTAAAGCATATATATATTCTTAGCTCTTGATATCATTCTGTAGAAGTGATATGCATAGGTGCTATCTTGGTGTTCGTATGTAGGCATGCCAAAGGCTTTGCGAAGAGTGTATGGTACGAATGAGTTTGATGGTTTCTTGAGAGGAAAGGTTCCCTCGTTCATCGAAAGTATAATAATGTTTTCGAAGTCAATCACTCGAGTCTCTAATATTCCCATTACTTGCAAACCTGACAATGGTTCGCCAATAAATGAAATACTTATGCTTTGCGATAATTGCTTCAGTAGTCTAAAATATGTGTCAACCGACATCTCTTTTACTGACGTAAGTGAGTCCTGGAGTCTATTAATAGTTTTGTAGTATTGTACGATGAATTCTAGCTCTATGTCCAATGCTCTAACGTCACCTGTCGTGTCCGAGTCATCATGTTTTTTCGCACTTAAATGTTTATATATTTCAGATAATAAGTGTTTCAAATAGTTCGACACATCTTTCCACTCTTTGATGGGGGTAAATATAAACTTGGTAAGCTCCTCATTTCCCAATTCGTTTGTAGAAAGCATCACCCTGTTGTATTTCTGTATGTAAGCCACAAGCTCGTCCACACTTTTGCCTATTGAGTTTGCAATGAGGGGGTGGTTCAATATTGCTAAAACATACTTGTAGTAAATAACGGTTTCGCCCTTGCTTTCTTTTGCGTTATTGAGCATAGACGCAATAGACGATATTAGGCTTGCAACGGACGAGTGCTGAAGGGAGTATCCCATCGTAACGTTTATCTTTTCAATATCTTGGGGAATAGAATAGAGTATGGGGAGAAGTAGATTTTCATCTGGAAGTACTATTGCAGTATTTAGTCCAGAGGTGGTGTTTGATAATTTGTCGTTTTTAATTAAATCTGCCAGTAATTGGTTCACTATTTTAGCTTGTCCAACTCCCGATGGAACCCCTATAAGAGTAGCCTTTTTCTTCTCCTCTGTTGTTGGGGAATTTTCATTGTTGTAACTTATCTTTGATGGGAAACGTCTTATGTTTTCCTCAAACCAAAAAGAGGCTCTGTTTTTTTTATCTCTAATCAACTTCGAGTCATAATCCCAGTAGAAGTCGGCTATGCCCTTATCTTTTAAATATTCCAACAGCACGGTTTCGGTTGGAGTGATGGCATTTAGTCCCACAAAAACTATTTGTTCGTATGGTAGATCAAGTTCCTCTCTCTTCTTTGCAAGTTCGGCCACCTCTCTAAATTGCATCCCCTCGTAGGATAGTCCTTTTGTCGATAACAATTCTCTGAACGAGTTGTAGAGCTCTAGCAATATTTGCCATGTCTCCATAAATTTGCTCTTGGTGCCATTGTTTTCGTTTGGGCTAAAGTTCTCCCAAAATTGTCTGATGGCCTTTATTTGTTCTTCCGACAAGTAAGACATGTCGTCTTCCATGGATTTTAGGTCGTGTATGTTTTGAAATAGTTGTTTGGCATCAATCATATACTTATCAACATCCGAGAAGTCATTCAGCAACATTTCTCCCCAAAACAGAAATTCATCTAGTGTCTCTTTTGAGTTTGACACCTTTACGAATTGCTCATAAAATAGAACAAGCAAGTCAACTTTGTCTGCAATCTTTAAGCCCGATAGTGTTTCAAACAGCTCTTGAATGGTGATTATGTTTGGCGAAAATATTGCACCCTCAGCAATCTCAGCCAAATATTTTTGGAAGAATACTCCAGCTCTACGGTTTGGAAAAACAAATGTTAGCTTGTAAAGCTCGTTTCCATGCTTTTGATGAAATATATTAGCTATTTTGTAAAGATATGCTTGCATTGATGTTCGTTTTTGTTGAATTACAAAAGTATGAAAACAAAATTGAAATATTCATTTGTCCGCAATAATAGCAATAAATACGATTATATTTTCGTGCTTTATCTTGTGCAATAGAGAGAACTTTTATGCATATTCCTTCATTTTTGAATATAAAAAGTATATCTTTGCCAGATTAAAAGGAAATATCTGTTAATTTGTCATGTTCAAGTGAACATAGTGCTAATTGACAGTTTATTATATCCAACAAATCAATAGTTATTTTTCTGATTAAATATGGCTAATCGAATCAAAATTAAGAAAGGCTTGCAGATTCCCTTGTTAGGAAAACCCGAAAAAGTACTTCGAGGCAATGTAACGAGTGAGTTTGTGCATGTGTGGCCCGAAGATTATCAGGGTATCACACCAAGGCTTAGCGTGAAAGTGGATGACACCGTGAAGGCTGGTCAGGCTCTATTCCATTCCAAGATGTATCCAGAAATGTTGTTTACATCCCCCGTGAGTGGAACAGTAGTGGCTATCAATCGTGGTGCCAAGAGACGTATCTTAAATATCGTTGTTAAAGCAGATAAAGAGGTTGAGTATGTTGAGTTTGGTAAAAAAGATATTGCTAAGCTTTCAACAGATGAAGTCAAAAAATCTTTGCTGGAATCAGGTCTTTGGGGTTTTATCAAACAACGCCCTTATGACATAGTTGCTAATCCTACATCAGAGCCTCGCGACATATTCGTTACTGGCTTTGATTCATCTCCTCTTGCTACTTCATACGATTTCGTACTTGAAGGTCGCGAAGCAGATTTACAATCTGGATTTGATGCACTAGCTAAGCTAACTAAAGGTAAGGTCTTTTTAGGTATAAGTCCTGAGACAACAAATAAAGGTTTGAAAGGTGCTAAAAATGTTACAATAACAGAGTTTGATGGTCCACATCCTGCTGGAAATGTAGGAGTGCATATCAATCATCTAGCTCCCGTAAATAAAGGAGAGGTTGTTTGGACCCTTAATGCAATAGATGTTGCATTGATTGGGCGACTCTTTAATGAGGGTAAAGTTGATATGACTCGTAAGATTGCTTTGGCTGGTTCTGAAGTAAAACAAACTGGTTATTACAACATGCTTATAGGTACCGAGCTTAAAGGCTTAGTAAAAGGAAATGTAAACGAAGGAAGCCTACGCTATATTAGCGGTAACGTTCTTACAGGAACCAAAGTAGCATCTGATGGCGCACTTAGAGCTACGCACTCACAAGTAACCGTAATTCCTGAAGGTGATGATGTTCACGAGTTCATTGGTTGGGCATCTCTTTCGCCAAATAGATATAGTTCGGGTAGTACATACTTGAAGCTTAAAAAGGCTTATCGCCTTGATGCTCGTGTGATGGGTGGACCTCGTGCCATCATTGTATCTAACGAGTACGAAAAGGTGTTCCCTATGGATATCATGCCTGAGCAACTGATTAAATCAACAATTGCATTTAATATCGATAAGATGGAGCAATTAGGTATTTATGAAGTAGCCCCAGAAGATTTTGCTTTGTGTGAATTTGTTGATACTTCAAAATTGGAGATTCAAAAAATCATTCGCATTGGGCTTGATGAACTAAGAAAAGAGATGGAGTAGGGATAGCCTATCCTCGATATCTAAACAATCGATATTAATTATTTAAACATTCAAATAAATGTCATTAAGAAAATTTCTCGATAACATTAAACCAAATTTTGAAGAAGGTGGTAAGCTACATTGGCTTTACTCTACATACGATGCTTTTGAAACATTCTTGTATGTACCTAATCACACTTCGAAATCGGGAGTACATATTCATGATGCTAGAGACTCGAAACGTACAATGGTAATTGTGATTCTTGCGCTCATTCCAGCACTTTTGATGGGTATGTATAATGTGGGCTATCAACACTATTTGTCAATAGGCGTTGATGCTTCTTTCATTCAAACATTCATTTATGGTCTTCTAGGGATGCTACCGCACATAGTAGTGTCATACGTTGTGGGACTTGGAATTGAATTCGCAATGGCTCAAATAAAAAAGGAAGAGGTTGCCGAAGGATTCCTTGTTTCGGGTATGCTTATTCCTATGATTGTGCCTATTGATACACCACTTTGGATGATTGCTGTTGCAACAGCTTTCTCAGTGATACTAGCAAAAGAGGTGTTTGGAGGTACAGGCTATAATATATTTAACGTAGCTCTTATTGCTCGTGCATTTCTATTCTTTGCTTATCCTTCAAAAATGTCTGGTGACCAAGTATGGGTACGCACCGATAGCACATTTGGTATTGGTGGAGGTGAAGTAGTGGATGGTTTGTCAGGTGCAACTCCTCTAGGACAAATTGCAACTAGTGATGTTGCAAGTTTTAGTGATTTCTCATTCCACTCAGTCACAGGTGAGGTTCTAAACTTATGGGACATGTTCGTTGGACTGATCCCTGGATCAATGGGAGAGGTTTCTACTCTTGCAATCTTGCTTGGTGCACTCATCCTAATTGCTACAGGTGTAGGCAGCTGGAAAACTATGGTGTCCGTATTTGCAGGTGGTGCAGCAACCGCATTGTTGCTTAATGCACTTGCAGTTAATTTGATAATGGAGATGCCTCCATTGTATCACCTATTCCTTGGTGGATTTGCGTTTGGTGCTGTGTTTATGGCTACTGACCCAGTTACATCTGCTAGAACTGAAAAGGGTAAATGGGTATTTGGCTTCCTTATCGGAGTGCTTGCTGTGTTGATACGTGTGTTTAACCCAGGATATCCAGAGGGTATGATGTTAGCAATCTTATTTATGAATGCATTTGCTCCGCTAATTGACTTCTACGTTGTAGATGGCAATATTAAGCGTCGTCTGAAGCGTGCTGTAAAATAGAAAGGGAAACAATTATGAATAGAGATAGTAGTTTATACACAATATTATATGCATCGGTGATGGTTATTCTTGTTGCCGTAGGTTTGTCTTTTACTCATCAAGTGTTGAGCGATAGGCAAATTGCTAACGAAAATATTGATAAGATGCAGCAGATACTTCGTTCATTGCGAATTAATGCTTCACCAAAAGAGGCAGAAGCTAAATATGCAGAACTTATTAAGGATGCTTATCTTATCAAAGTAGATGGTACGAAAGTGCAAGGTTCTGAAGGACTTCTTCCAACAGACGCAGCCTTTAGAACAGATATCGCTAAAAGCGGTGAGGATGAACTTCCTGTTTTTGTAGCTAATGTTGAAGGAAAAGTGGTTTATGTTATTCCTATGACTGGTAAAGGTCTCTGGGGAGGAATATGGGGCTACATGTCAGTATCTGATAATGGTAGTACTGTTTATGGAACAGACTTTGGTCACGATAGTGAAACTCCTGGATTAGGTGCTGAGATAGTTTATCAATCGTTTAGAAATCAATTTGAAGGCAAAGATCTTCTAAAGAATAATGATTTTAAATCTATAGCTGTAGTAAAACCTGGTCATTCAGTTGCTGACAGAGATTATGTAGATGGTATTTCAGGAGGTACAATTACAAGTAAAGGAGTAAATGATATGCTACTTGAAAGTGTTGGTAAGTACAAAGGATTTTTGTTAAAGTTAAATGCAGATGCTGGTAACTAATTGTTCAGCATTAATAAAAATATAGATAAATATGGCATTATCAGCAAAAGCAAAGCAGGCCCTACTAGGGCCACTAAATAAAAATAACCCCGTTCTTGTTCAGGTACTTGGTATTTGTTCAGCATTGGCGGTTACATCTAAGCTAGAACCTTCATTGGTGATGGCTATCGCCGTAACTATTGTTACTGCATTTGCCAACGTTATTATTTCATTATTGAGAAAAACTATTCCTAACCGTATTCGTATTATCGTTCAGTTAGTAGTAGTAGCTGCTCTAGTTACCATCGTTAGCGAGGTACTAAAAGCATTCGCATATGATGTTAATAAGCAGTTGTCGGTTTTCGTTGGTCTTATTGTTACCAACTGTATTTTGATGGGACGCCTTGAAGCATTTGCTCTTGGCAATGGTCCTTGGCCTTCTTTCCTTGATGGAATTGGCAATGGACTAGGATATGGATGGATTTTGGTAGTGGTAGGTTTTTTCCGTGAACTATTAGGATCTGGAACCCTATTAGGAATTCAAGTAGTTCCTGAGGTTTTCTACAATATGGGATACGAAAACAATGGACTTATGATTCTTCCTCCTATGGCGCTGTTCTTGGTCGGAATTATTATTTGGATTCAGCGTTCTAAGTATAAAGATTTGCAAGAGGCAACTAACTAGAGGGATGTTTATTCATCACAATATTAAATTATAAAACAGAATATAATAATATATGGAAACTATTAGTCTTATTGTAAGATCGATATTTGTAGATAATATGGTTTTCGCATACTTTTTGGGTATGTGTTCATATCTGGCAGTATCTAAGAATGTAAAAACAGCTGTTGGCCTTGGTGCGGCAGTAACTTTTGTTCTTACACTTACTTTGCCTATCAACTATCTACTTGAAAATTATGTATTAAAAGCAGGTGTATTAACATGGCTTGGTGAAGACTTTGCAAGTGTAGATCTAAGTGTATTTAGTCTTCTTATTTTCATCGCTATTATTGCTTCATTTGTGCAATTAGTTGAGATGATTGTAGAAAAATTCTCACCTTCACTTTATAACTCTCTTGGAATCTTCTTGCCTCTGATTGCTGTTAACTGTGCAATTTTAGGCGGTTCATTGTTTATGCAACAACGCGAATTTGCTAACGTTGGTATGGCTACTGCCTACGGATTTGGTTCTGGTATAGGTTGGTTGATTGCTATTGTTGGATTGGCTGCTATCAGAGAAAAACTAGAGTATTCTCATATTCCAAAGCCTCTTCGTGGATTGGGTATAACATTTATTGTTACGGCCCTTATGGCAATCGGTTTCATGAGTTTCTCAGGTATCAATATTTAATTAACTTAGTGTACAATATAAAACAGAATATACAATGAATGTGTTGTTAATGAGTGCAGGTAACTTAACCATACTTACTAGTGTAATTGTCTTTTTGATTATTATTCTGGTGCTGGTCGTTATCATATTGGTGGCAAAAGCTAAACTGCTGCCATCAGGCAATGTGAAAGTAACAGTAAATGGAGAGAAGTCATTTGAGTCAGGAATGGGCTCTACATTGCTAAGTACACTTCAAAAAAATAATATCTTTCTTTCTTCTGCTTGTGGTGGCGGGGGGACCTGCGGAGAGTGTAGATGTCAAGTTACTAAAGGTGGTGGCGAGATACTTCAAACAGAGGTGGGCCATTTTAGCCGTAAAGAGCAACAAAACAATTGGCGTCTTAGCTGTCAAGTAAAAGTAAAGGATGATATGGAAATCAGAGTTCCTGATTCTGTATTTGGAGTAAAAGAGTGGGAATGTGAGGTGGTTTCAAATAGAAACGTTGCTTCATTTATCAAAGAGTTTGTTGTTCGTCTTCCTAAAGGAGAGCGACTTGACTTTGAACCTGGTTCATATAGCCAAATTAAAGTTCCTGCTTTCAAAGAACTGAAGTATTCAGACTTTAAAATTGATGAGAAATTCAAATCTGAGTGGGATAACGCAAAAATGTGGGATTTAGTTTGTAAGAACGACGAAGATACAGTTAGAGCTTACTCTATGGCTAACTATCCTGCAGAGGGTGATGATATCATTACTCTTAACGTGCGTGTAGCTACTCCTCCATTTGATAGAGCAAAAGGACAGTGGATGAATGTAAATCCAGGTATCGTGTCATCTTATATATTTAGCTTGCAACCAGGTGATAAGGTGAAAATGTCTGGTCCATTCGGAGAGTTCCATCCTGTATATGACAGTAAACGCGAAATGATGTGGATTGGTGGTGGTGCAGGTATGGCTCCATTGCGTGCACAGATAATGCACCTAACAAAAACACTTAAAGTGTCAGATCGTAAGATGACTTATTTCTATGGTGCTAGAGCTCTAAAAGAGGCTTTCTACTTAGAAGACTTTTATCAATTGGAGAGAGACTTCCCTAATTTTACGTTTAACTTAGCTCTTGACCGTCCAGATCCTGAAGCTGATGCTAAGGGAGTGAAGTATCATGCAGGCTTTGTTCACCAAGTTATTCACGATACATATCTTAAGGATCATGATGCGCCTGAAGATATTGAATACTACATGTGTGGTCCTGGTCCTATGGCTGCGGCTGTTCAAAGGATGCTTGATGACTTAGGTGTTGCTAGAGAAATGATTATGTTTGACGACTTTGGATAATTATATTTTAGCATAGTCGAAATTATTATATTAAAAAGCTGCGTAGTGATTTTTCATTATGCAGCTTTTTTTGTTTTGTGTCATTTTGATAGATGTATTATTGATATTTGAGGATGTGTTCGTTTAATTTTGTCATATTGTATTGGTTGTATCTTCAAAATGTCTATTTTTGCTATCTAATTAAAAAAATGTATTATGATTAGTAGTGATGCAAAAGTCTTGCTTATTTATACAGGCGGTACAATAGGAATGGTGGAGAATATCGAGACGGGTGCACTAGAGGCGTTTGACTTTAGCCACTTGAAGTCAAATGTTCCTGAAATGAAGCGTTTGAGGTTTAGTGTGGATACCTATCTTTTCGATCCTCCTATCGATTCATCAGAAGTTAATTTGCACAACTGGATTGCAATGGCTAAAGTAGTAGAAAATCACTATGACAAATATGATGGCTTTGTCATTTTGCATGGTACCGATACTATGTCATATACTGCATCAGTGCTTAGCTTTATGTTTGAGAACCTTACAAAGCCTGTGATTCTTACTGGTTCGCAACTGCCTATCGGAAAACTAAGAACCGATGGAAAAGAGAATCTAATTACTGCACTTGAGATAGCCGCTGATAAATATGAGGATGGACGACCTGTTGTTCCAGAGTTATGTGTTTATATGCAAAATCTACTTATGCGTGGAAATAGAACTACTAAAATAAATGCTGATAATTTTAGTGCCTTTAATAGCCCAAATTATGCTTATCTAGCAGAGGCTGGCTTAAATATTAAATATCATGACAAGTTTATACTAAATCCAGACTATGATAAGCCTGTGTGTTTCAATTATGAACTAGATAACAATGTGGCAATTCTTAAACTTTTTCCTGGCATTCAACCTAGTCTAGTTGAGGCTGTATTAACCATGCCTGGCTTGAGAGGTGTGGTGCTTGAAACATTTGGTTCGGGAAATGCACTGCGAGATTACTGGTTTATAGATTTGCTTGATACTGCCCTAAAGAATGGTATAGTCGTAGTTAACGTAACACAATGCTTATATGGTAATGTAGAGATGCATAGATATGGTACTGGACAACATCTTGAAAGGCTAGGAGTTGTGTCGGGTCATGATATAACCACCGAGGCTGCTCTAACAAAACTTATGTCACTTTTAGGGAATAACAAAGAGTATGATGATATTAGACATCTAATGTCAATCTCTTTAAGGGGTGAAATGAGCTAAATACAAATGCTTTAATATACTTGTATAAAGCTGTATAATATTTCTAGTTTGTTATTTTTAATAACCGATATATCAGCTAATTCAATGTATTTGTTTACTTTTGCATCGAATAGACCTTTGACTTAAATAAGGTTATTACTAACAAGCTATGACAAAGAAATCAAAATCAGAAAATAAAACGAATATTCCCAAAAAGCCTTTTAAACGTCGAATTATTAAGTTAATGTGGAGTGCATTTTTCTTAATTACAGCAGCTGTGGTTGTGTCTCTCTCATTGATAGCTTCAGGTGTAATAGGATATTTACCAGATATTGACGAATTGGAAAACCCAATAGATAAATATGCATCGCAAGTCATATCGTCGGATGATCAGATTCTTTTTACATACTCGCAAAGTAATGAAAATAGGATATTTATAGATTATAGTGAGCTTCCATCTGAATTAATAGATGCACTAGTTGCTACTGAAGATCAGCGTTATTATACGCATTCTGGTATTGATGCTATAAGTTTAGGTCGTGTAATATTTAAAACACTACTCTCTCAGCAAGAGAGCAGTGGTGGAGGAAGTACTATATCTCAACAATTAGCAAAGCTCTTATATTCGCCAAGGGCAAATAATAAACTCCAACGTGCCTTTCAAAAACCAATTGAGTGGATTATTGCTGTAAAACTTGAACGTCAGTATTCGAAAGATGAGATCATAAACTTGTATCTTAACAAGTACGACTTCAACTATGATGCAATAGGAATTAGCTCGGCAGCTAAAACATATTTCAATAAGGCGCCAATTGAACTAAATGTTCAGGAGTCGGCAGTGCTTGTGGGCATGCTGAAAAATGCATCATTATATAATCCTGTGCGCCGAATTGAATTAACGAAAGATAGGCGTGATGTTGTATTATCTCAAATGCAAAAGAATGGCTTTCTAAATAAAGCAGAATTAGATTCACTTAAGCAACTTCCTTTAGAGCTTGATTTTAAGCGCGTAGATCATATCTCAATTCCAGCACCTTACTATAGGCAACATCTTGCCAAGATAATGACTGCCCCAAAGCCAAATAAGAAAAACTATGCTTCGTGGCAAACTCAGCAATTTACCGAAGATTCACTTGCTTGGAATAACGATCCTCTTTATGGATGGTGTGCAAAGAACCAAAA
>JAAYFB010000132.1 GCA_012728465.1 Proteiniphilum sp.
ATTGCGGTGCCAAAAATATTTGGTGTTGAAAACGTCAAATTTATTTGCAAAGATTTGCTTGAGGATTTTGCTGCAAGAATATAAAAGAACCGTTTCTTACCAACACTCGACAAAATACTCCTAAAATGAACTACAAAAAAATATCGCTATTCTTCCTAAGAAAATTAGCGACATTTTATATTTATCTGTACTGATGCAACCATGATAATATTCTTTTTGCTTTAAAAACAAAAAGTGTAAAACATCCATGATAAATAAAAAATTTACTCAGTTCTCAATCTACATTTTTATCAAAAGCAGCTTATCTGCAAGTATCAATATGCAGTTATCCTTACAATATATCAGATAATTATACACTTTTAATTAGTATCATACACCAATTGTCAGAAAAATCCGTTAATTTTGCGACTTAATAAAAAATGACAATTTGGGGCAGAGCTAAAAGCCATTTTTTGAATTCTACCCCGTTATTTAAACAATTATGCAAATACAAGACGTTTTTAAAAAAATCGTATCTCATTCTAAGGAGTACGGATTTGTTTTTCAATCGAGTGAAATATATGATGGCTTAGGCGCCGTGTATGACTATGGACAAATGGGGGTTGAGCTAAAAAACAACATCAAAAAATATTGGTGGGATAGCATGACACTTATGTATGAAAATATTGTGGGGATAGACTCGGCTATTTTCATGCACCCAACAGTTTGGAAAGCTTCAGGACACGTGGACGCTTTCAACGACCCATTGATTGACAACAAAGAGAGCAAAAAGCGTTATCGTGCCGATGTGCTTATCGAAGAGCACCTTGCTAAGATAGATGACAAAATAGAAAAAGAGGTTGAAAAAGCTAAGAAACGCTTTGGAGAAAGTTTTGACGAAAAAATGTATCGCGAAACTAATCCTCGAATTATGGGTTATCAAGAAGAGCGTGACACTATTCATGCACGTTTCTCGAAAGCATTAAACGACTCGGACCTAGAGGGACTTCGTCAAATCATTATAGATTGCGAAATTGCGTGCCCCATAAGTGGAACAAGAAACTGGACAGAGGTAAGACAATTCAACCTAATGTTCTCAACCGAAATGGGATCAACTAGCGAAGGATCAACAAAAGTATATCTACGCCCCGAAAATGCTCAGGGTATTTTCGTTAACTTCCTTAATGTGCAAAAAACTGGACGCATGAGAGTTCCATTTGGAATAGTGCAAACAGGTAAAGCATTTAGAAACGAAATTGTAGCACGTCAATTCATCTTCCGTATGCGCGAGTTTGAACAGATGGAAATGCAATTCTTTGTTCCACCAGGCGAAGAGCTTGAATGGTTCGAATACTGGAAAGCAGAAAGATTGAAGTGGCACCATGCTTTAGGGTTTGGAGCTGAGAACTATCAGTTTCACGATCACGAAAAGATGGCTCACTATGCTAATGCAGCTACAGATATTGAATATCGTATGCCTTTCGGCTTCAAAGAGGTAGAGGGTATCCACTCACGCACAGACTATGACTTGGCTCAACACGAAAAATTTTCGGGAAAAAAGATGCAATACTTCGACCCAGAAAAAAATAAATCATACATTCCATATGTAGTTGAAACCTCAATTGGTGTGGATAGAATGTTCCTTTCGGTATTGGCTGCATCATACGCAGAAGAAAAGCTGGAAAATGGAGAAACACGTGTGGTACTAAGACTACCTGCACAGCTTGCTCCAATTAAGCTGGCTATACTTCCATTGGTAAGGAAAGATGGACTACCAGAAAAAGCAAGAGAAATTCTAAACTCATTGAAATTCGAATTTGCTTGTCATTACGACGAAAAAGATAGTATCGGAAAACGTTATCGTCGTCAAGACGCTATTGGCACCCCTTTCTGTATCACCATCGATCACCAAACTCTTGAAGACAATATGGTAACAGTTCGTAATCGCGACACTATGGAGCAGGAGCGAATATCTATCGACGCTCTTCGTACAGTAATTGGTGACCAAGTGGATATGAAAAGCTTGTTGAAGAAATTAGTTTAAAACAAAATAATACTAAATACAATTATAAATGAAAAAGCTACTAACACTATCCTTCATGGTATCTATGTTATTGTTTATTGCATGCGAGAAGACAGAAACATTTGATGACACAAGAAGGATTGACAACGAAGAGCAATTTGCTAAAATATCTAGAAACTCTGAATATAAAAAACTTGAATCAAAGACTGGAGAAGGATTCATCATGTATAAAGTTATTGAGGAAGGTGTTTCGGAAGAAAAACCATTGTTCAACGACAAGGTAAAGGTACAATATACTGGGTGGTACAAACATTATTGGACAAGAGATGATGAGTTTACAGGTGATGACGGCAACACATTTAAGAATAAATTAGTGTTTGACACCACCGAACTAGACGAGGGTAAGCATGCTACCAGAGAGTTTACAGTAAACGGAACTGTTGATGGCTATGCTACTGCTCTGCAGCATATGAATGTTGGCGACAAATGGGAGATATGGATTCCTTGGAAATTAGGATATGGCGGAGGCTATGGCTACACAAGCAGTAGTAGAATTCCAGAATATACAACTCTTTGTTTCGAAATAAAGTTAGTAGGCGTTGTAAAATAAGACCTACAACGATAAAATAAATTTTTCAATGGCACTCCTCACTTGTGGGCGGGTGCCATTAAATTTATTAACCATTACGGTGAAAGCATATTGCTTCTTCCCATCAAGCAAATATCCTGAGTAACAATGAACACCACCAATGCTCCCACTCTTTCCAATTACCTTAGATTGATACTTGCTGTTTCTTAAAAACATTTTCAACGTGCCATCAACACCTGCCTTGGGCAAAGAATTTATAAATGACTTTGAGTACTCACTATTATTAAACATATATATTAATATGTCTGTCAGAAACTGAGAACTAAATGCATTCTTTGGAGCCAAACCCGAACCATCATACAACGAAAGAGATGTTGTTGCAATTCCCTTCTGATTCCAATAATTATGCACAAAGTCAATACCAGTCTGAAGTGAGTTTTCATTTGGACCATCCATAGCACCTATTATTCTGATAAGATGCTCCGAGAAGTGATTATTGCTAGCAACATTTACCTCTTTAATTATCTCATCCAATGGAGGAGACATATGCGTATGCAATACTTTGCCAACATTATATGTTAATGTCTGCCCCGACTCATAATAATCATAGGAAGTTGTCACATTTGATATTTTAAATCCTGAGCTAGCAAGATAATCAGCTAGCGTATTACCCAAAAACAAACCAGGATTGGGAATATCTCCCTTAATGCTAAAATCCTTTTTACCAGCAGGAATGTTTCCTCTAACTATTCTTTCGTTAGAGAAAGGGACTCCATATATATACCCATTATCAGAACCTGTAGTATTTAAGGTCACAAAGTTTGAGAATGTTATATCTTTCATCTCTGGCTCCGTACGTGTAATTGTAGCATTAGGTGTAGTGGTGTCAAAAAATAACTTATAGCTATTATCATAAACACTTATTCCATAACTTCCCGCTGCGTAATAGTTACCCAAATCAATCCATGTCCATTC
>JAAYFB010000020.1 GCA_012728465.1 Proteiniphilum sp.
CCAAACCCTTACTATTTCATTCATTTTAAGTAGATGTAATGCTAAAATAATAACATAAAATACTTTTTACTATCTTACTCTCTCCCATCAACTTTAAACTCACTTTCTTTTATATATAACTTGAAGTCTTTAATTGCCCCTGGTGTGTTTTCCTCCATTCGAGGTAGGTAGCGCAAGCCTTTAATTTCCTCAACCTTTCCCAGATCAATCACCACTTGGTGAGGGAAGTCAACATTCCATGCCGTCTTCCAATAGGTTGATTCTTGAAGGTCGAACACCTTTTCGGCCGAGTTATTTCCTCCGCTCAGGTTCTCGCTATCAGCATACACAATCTTCCAGCTTTGGCGCGATATGTCTTTACCATCTTTGCCCACTATATTGATTTCGGCAACCGCAGTCTCTTTACCCTCGACGTGCGAATTGATTGCTTCAAGGCAGATATATCTTGCTTTTGCAACACCATTGAGCGAAACTTGTTTCCAACCATTTCCTGCCTCAAAGGTGCCCTCTAGTGCTGGCTTCTCGTCTTGTAGGTTTAGCGTTTCGCCCTTCTTGCGATGCAATAAAGACTCTTCTGCATGCAATACATCAAGTATTGGCTTGTCCAGACCTTTTATTATTGTTTCTTTAGGACCCTTATTGTCTAATACAATTATTTCGTTTTCTCCCTCTTTCAACCAAGCTCCTGGCATAAATAGTGTTTGCTGTGGTCCAATTTCCCAGAAGCGTCCGATTGAAATACCATTTACCCAAACCATACCTTTGCCCCATGTGCTCATGTCGAGAAACACGTCTCCAGGAGTGTCTAAGTTAAATGTACCTTTGTAGTACGTTGGCTCCGCTTGTGGTTCAGCGTTGGCAATGTAGTTTCTTGAACTTACGTACTCGTAATCGAGAGGAAGATTGAATACTTCCCAGTTTTGCAACTCGGTAGTCTTCTTGTTGCTAACAATTTCAACCTTCTCGGTGATACCTTTTCTGTCGTGAATAGCTCTACCAAAGTTTACACGGCCCATAGCCTCAACAAGAATATCCAGCTGCGCACCTTTGCGAATGTTGTTTATCTTGATTGAGTTTTGTCCACGTCTTCTGTCAAGTCTTTCAATAAGTTCACCATCAATATACACTTGCGCCCAGTCTGCCAAATCAGTAATAACCAAAGATGACTCCTCCTTTACGGCTGGCAAGGTGGTGCGATACATGATGCTACCCCAACCTTGATCGAAATCTTCCATCGGTTTGATAGTTTTAGATTTCTTTGCCTCTGGCAAGTTAGCCAAAACGCTAGCCGATTCAGTAAATCTAATTTCTGGAATCTGAATTGTAGGGATTGATTGTGGGATTTCGGGCAATACTTGTCCTTCATCCAAATAGTTAGATAATAAATCTCTCAGCAAGAAATATTTTTCCGTTGTCCATCCAGCCTCGCTTATTGGCGCATCATAATCATACGAGCTACACATTGCCGAATAGGCAGGGCTGTTTGCACCGCCCCAATGTCCAAATGTAGTGCCACCATGAGTCATGTAAAGGCTGAATGAAATGTTTCGATCCAACATATCCTTCATTCCGCTAATCATTGTGGCAGCATCGCGAGTTTCGTGCGCACGACCCCAATGGTCAAACCATCCGCTCCAAAACTCACTACACATAAGTGGAGAGTCAGGACGAGCCTCACTTAAGCTCTTAAATTGAGCATCAATGTTTGCACCCGTACCGAAGTTGATAGTCCAAAGCAAATCATCCAAGCCATTGTTTTGGAATGTTGACGACCAATCGCATTGAAACAATGGAACATCAGTGAAGCCTGCATCCTTTACTGCATCGCGAATGTTACGCACATGGTCTTTGTCTGTAGCATATGCACCATATTCATTCTCCACCTGCACCATGATAATGTTTCCACCTCTTGAGATTTGCAAGTCAGCAAGCTGCTCACCCATCTTACCCAAAAACTTACGTACTCGTTCAAGATAGTACTCGTCATTAGTACGAAGCTGAATATCTTTCTTCTTTAATAACCACCAAGGCAATCCACCCATCTCCCACTCTGCACACACGTATGGTCCAGGGCGCACGATGATGTACATGTCATGCTTTTGTGCAATACGACAAAACTCAGCAATATCATTTTGACCCGTAAAGTCGAAGTTGTCCGGCGTTTGTTCGTGACTGTTCCAGAAAGCATACAAGCAGATTGTATTCATTCCCAATGCTTTTGCCATCTTGATGCGGTGCTCCCAATATTCCTTAGGAATTCGTGGATAATGCATTTCGGCAGCTTTGATGACGATAGGTTTATTATTCACCAAAAATGTTTTGTTACCAATGCCAAACGATCCCGCTTGGGCACTGCTCGTATGCACATTACCCAAGGTAAGTAGTGCTAGCAGAAATAAGAAAAGTTGTTTTTTGTTCATCTTTGAAATTTATAGTTATGTTTTCATCTATTGTCTCCACATTAATCCTAATGCATAGATAACTACATCGATAGGAAATTATATTGGCAAAGATAATAAAACTCTCTAGGTTTTTATAAATCATATACATATATATTTGTATGAAGTACACTTATGTATATTTTAAGAAGGGAATAAATGTACTCAAAGTTATATTTATACGCATTTACTGATATATGGAAATAAAAATGCCTCACATAGCACTTGATAAAATACTATGTGAGGCACAAAAACTCTCAAACGATATCATAGAATATAAAACACCCTACTCTAACTCATATCCCCACGTCTTTCCTTTCTCCGTGGCGGGGATACCATTCTTCATCCACGATGGTGCGGGATCACCTTTAAGGTAATGATCAAAAAATTGCTGCAAGCGAATAGATAGGTCCTTAGCATTGCGACGATGAACTAAGTTGTGAGCCTCACCATTATACTGAAGCATCCACACAGGCTTTTGCAGTCTGCGAAGGACCATAAAATACTCTATGCCTTGATACCATGGCACAGCTCCATCATTGTCATTGTGCATTATTAGCAATGGTGTATTTACTTTGTCTGCAAAAAATATTGGTGAGTTCTCGATGTAAAGATCTAGCGAGTCCATCATCGTGGAACCGATACGCGACTGACCTTTTTCGTATTGGTACTGACGGCTGCGTCCCGATTCCCAACGGATGCCACCATAGGCACTAGTCATATTTGAAACGGGAGCACCTGCACCTGCAGCTTTAAACATATCAGTACGCGTAATCAAATGAGATACTTGATATCCACCCCAACTCTGACCCTGAATTGCCATATTGTCTTTGTCAACCCAGCTATTTTTTGCCAATGCTTCAGCTCCCGACACAATGCAATTGTAAGCATCATTCCCTGGATGTCCTACGTTGTAGAATATATCTGGTGTGAATACGATGTATCCTCTGCTTACGAAGAAGGGGATATTAATAGTTGAACGGCTAGGTGCTGGGGTGAAATAGTTGTAAAGATTATCCGAATGTCTATCATAGAAATAAATCATTACGGGATATTTTTTAGCAGGATCAAAATCTTCTGGCTTATACACAATGCCCTGAAGTGGACGACCATCAAATGCAGTCCAATCCATGAGCTCGGCAGTGCCCCAGTTATAATCTTTCATTTGTGGATTGATGTCTGTTAGGGTAGTCTCTGACTTCCACAAGTTAGTAGTAACGCTTAAGTTGGGCGATGTATTGAAATTACTCTTCTGGAACAGATATGTATCGCTATTCTTACCCTTTATCAATGAAGAAAAATTATATTTATCCATCACTCGTTTCTCTAGCGGGTTGCGACCCTTTTGCTTCAATGTGTAGTATCCTTTTTCCTTACTCACATTGTCAAAAGCAATAAGTAATAGCACATCTTTCTTCTCTATAAATCTTTTATCGTAATCAGTATTTAAGTATCTAAATGTAATGGAGTCTTTCCTCCCCTCACCTTGAGTGATATTAATAGCTTGTTTAGTGCCAGTTGGGTCTATTTTCCAAATATCAAATTCGTCATTGATAAACACAAACTCATCGCCCTCGCTCCATGCTGCCATGCCGTGCGAACCCGGTAAGGATGGCACATCGTTCTTCTCGTCCCAAAAGTTGACACCGATATTTTCGGTAAGATTTGTTGTATTGCCTGTTATGTTGCTGTAGGCATACCAATTTTTCTCTTCGGCATTCCACCACGTAAGATAATCACCATTTGGCGACAGCGATGGCCTACCTTTCAGAGTTTTAGCCACCTCAATTGTTCTATCCGTCTCAAAGTCATACACCCAAACATCATATTTGGGC
>JAAYFB010000133.1 GCA_012728465.1 Proteiniphilum sp.
CAAAAGTGACCTTCCCAACCTTGAAATAGTATGAAAACTATCGAAAAACTCTCATCCCAACGTTGGGATGATAATGATTTTTTTTGAAAGTACTAATCCCAACGTTGGGATTGCTGTAAGTTTAGGTAAGTTTTACAATTGTGGAAAATGATTAGTGTTGATAGTGTGGGTGTTATTAGTATTTGGGCTTGTTTTTATGTTAAATATTTAACATGGTTGCTTTCGGCGATGTTAATTGAGTTAACGCTGTTTTTTTGTGTTTTCGATTAATGTTAAAAAAGTAACAAGTTCGATATTTCTCAAAATTATGTTTTGTGCTGATGTAGATTTGTAGTTTAATGCTCAGATAGTATTTCAATGGATTAATTCCCAATTTATCAGTTGCATATATTTAGTGCTCAATATTTATTCAAGTAATCAATATTGTTTTGTATTTTTGTGAGAACAATAATTAAAAACGAAACTTATGAAAAATTTTAAGTACATCTTACTACTTATTATTACAGCCTCGCTAACGCTCACAAGCTGTGGATATAATACAATGGTGAATAAACAAGAAACCGTAAACTCGCAGTGGGCTAATGTGGAAAATGCATATCAACGACGAGCCGATTTGATACCCAATCTTGTTTCCACAGTTAAGGGATATGCATCTCACGAGCAAGAAACATTGACTCAGGTGGTTGAGGCTAGAGCCAAAGCTACTCAAACAACTGTTGATGTATCTTCATTGAGTGAGGAGAGTATCAAAGAATTTCAGGATCGCCAAGGAGAATTGAGCACAGCACTTGGGCGTTTGATGATGATTCAAGAAAACTATCCCGAACTTAAGGCAAATCAAAACTTTTTAGCTCTGCAAGATGAATTATCTGGAACTGAGAATAGAATTTCAGTTGAGAGAAATAAATTTAATCAGGTTGCACAAGATTTCAATACCTACATAAAGCAGTTCCCTCGAGTTATCTATGCTGGTTGGTTTGGGTTCAAATCTAAGGGTTATTTCCAGTCTGCTCCAGGTTCTGAAACAGCACCAAAGGTTGAGTTTTAAGCTCACTAAATATATTAACAGCATTAATTGCAACAACGAACATGTTGAATAAAAAGGAGCTTGCTAATATTGTAAATGCAATACGTATGGCTGAGAATAAAACCTCGGCCGAAATTCGTGTTTGTGTTGCAAAAAGCTGCAAAATAGATCCTCTTGAGGCTGCATACAATAAGTTTGTAAGTTTGAAGATGGATGAAACAAAGTTGCGAAACTCGGTCTTGATTTATGTAGCTCCTAGAGATCACAAAACCGCAATTATTGGAGATGAAGCAATTAATGAAATTGCTAAAGAAGGTTTTTGGGATGATACATTAAGTGGCATGATAACTCTTTTTAAGAGCAATGATTCTATTTGTGAAGGAATTTGTCACGGAGTTGAGGCAATTGGTGAATTGATAAAAATACACTTCCCAGTATCAGAAGATGACATTAATGAATTAAGCGACGAGGTAATTATTGATGAAGATTAAAATATCTGTATTATTTATATTGTTTACTCTAGGGCTCTATGCACAAGATGTTCCAGAGCCTATGCGTCCATTTAGATTAGTGAATGATTTTTCAAATATATTTTCTTCATCAGAAAGTCAAGCACTGGAAAGCAAGCTACGTGCTTATAATGATACCACATCTACTCAAGTATATGTAGTCACAGTTGATGATTTGGGCGGATACCCAGCTTCAGACTATGCCTTTGTGTTGGGCGAAAAGTGGGGTATAGGTAAGTCAGGAAAAGATAATGGCCTACTTATCCTAATAAAGCCCAAGGTCGGCAATAGCAGAGGGCAAGCATTTGTGGCCACTGGTTATGGCCTAGAAGCCTTTATTACTGATGCCTTTGCTGGACGAATTGTCAGAGACTATATGATTCCATACTTTCAGCATGATGATTACTTTGGTGGTGTTAATGCTGCTGTGGATGTAGTTATTGCCAAGCTGTCGGGTGAGTTTGATGCTGATAGCAGTTCGGAAGGTGGTGGAATACCAATGTGGATAATAATTTTGATTCTTATAATAATCTTTGTTTTTGTAACTGCATCAGGAGGTGGAGATCAAAACATTGATAGAGGCGGACACCGAAGTTCAGGTGGAAGACCAATATTTTTTCCTCCCGTTAGTGGCGGTAGCCGTTCCAGTTGGGGTGGTGGCAGCTTTGGTGGAGGCTTCGGCGGTGGCTTTGGTGGCGGCGGCGGAGGAAGTTTTGGTGGCGGTGGAGCAGGTGGAAGTTGGTAGATTTTTTTCATAATAACTATAAATCAGTAAAGTGATAATTGAAGGGGACAAAATGTTCCCAAGCGAGCAACGTATGATTACAATAATAGGACCCACTGCTAGTGGTAAAACACCCTTTGCTGCACATGTTGCTAAGGAGTTAGATGCGGAAATAATTAGTGGAGACTCTAGGCAACTGTATAGGGGCATGGATATAGGTACTGGAAAAGATTTAGTGGACTATACCATTGGTGGGATAAAAATACCATATCATTTAATTGATATATGTGATGCTGGTGAAAAATACACTTTGTTTGATTATCAGCAAGACTTTCATAAAGCTTATAAGGATATAACAGATAGGCATAAGATACCTATTTTGTGTGGAGGTACTGGGCTATATATAGAGTCGGTTTTGAAAGGATATAACCTGCCCGATGTTCCTAAAAATGATGAGATTAGGGCGTACCTTGATGAAAAGCCATTGGAGGAGCTAGTTGAAATATTGTCTGCCTACAAAGTGTTGCACAATAATACAGATACTGAAAATAAGCGACGCACTATTCGTGCCATTGAAATAGCTGATTTTCAGAAAAATAATCCTATTTCAAATCTTGAGTATGCTCCGATTAATAGCTTGATAATAGGAGTGGATGTTGACAGAGAGGCAAGGCGAGCAAAAATATCTTCGCGCCTCAAAGCCCGAATTGATGAGGGTATGACAGCCGAAGTAGAGCGGTTGTTGCAGCAGGGAGTTAGCCCCGAAGATTTAATATACTATGGACTCGAATATAAATATGTAACGCAATACGTAATCGGACAATTGACATTTGACGAAATGTACTCACAGCTAGAAATAGCAATCCACCAGTTTGCTAAGCGGCAGATGACATGGTTTAGAGGAATGGAAAGACGAGGCTTTAAAATTAATTGGATAGATTATTCGCTAGATATGGATGAAAAAGTAGCTAGAGTTGTTGAACTGTATAAAGAGGGTTGATTTAATTGATGCTCCTAAATAGAACATTCATTTTAAAATTGTACTTTTGTGGTTCGAAAAAGTAAAACTTAAGCTTATATTCCAAATTTAGTAATATTTTATTACACTAATTTTTTATTTGACCTATGAATAAAGGTAATTTCCCTTTGGGAAAATTTCAGACATTAGATACCCCATTTTATTTTTATGATATAGAGTTGCTTCGCGAAACATTACGTACGGTAATTCAGGAAACTTCAGCTAGAGGTTATGAGGTGCATTATGCCCTTAAAGCTAATGCTAATCCTAGAGTATTGAAAGAGATTTCATCCTTAGGCTTCGGTGCTGACTGTGTGAGTGGTAATGAAATTTTGTGTGCACTAGATAATGGATTTCCATCTTCAAAGATCGTTTTTGCTGGAGTAGGCAAAACAGATAAAGAGATACAAGTAGGTTTAGATAACGACATATTTTGTTTCAATGTAGAGTCGCTACCCGAAATGGAGGCCATAGACGAATTGGCTGCTAAGAGCGGAAAAATTGCACAAATAGCAATCAGAATAAACCCCAACGTGGATGCTAATACTCACAAATACATAACCACAGGGTTGGAGGAAAACAAATTTGGGCTTAATGAATCAGACTTGCCAGAAGTAATTAGCCTCATTCAGAAAAGCAAAACCCTCAGATTAATTGGGATGCACTTTCATATCGGTTCTCAAATAACAGATTTAACGTCGTATAAAAACCTATGCATAAAGGTGCGTGAAATTAAGAAATGGTTTATTGATAAGGGTGTATCTTTTGAAGTGATAAATGTTGGTGGAGGACTTGGAATAGACTATGATTATCCAAATGATCACTCTATTGCCAATTTTGAGGAATATTTTCAGTTGTTTGAAAATAACCTTGAATTAGATGAGGGTCAGACACTTCATTTCGAGCTGGGAAGATCTATCGTAGGGCAATGTGGAACTTTAGTATCCCGAATTGTTTATATAAAAGAAGGAAGAACCAAGAAGTTTATGATACTCGATGCCGGTATGACCGAACTTTTACGTCCTGCATTATATGGTGCATTTCACAAAATTGAAAATATAACATCAAATGGCAAACCTTGTAAGTACGATGTCGTTGGTCCCATTTGTGAGTCAAGCGATACTTTCGGTGAGGATATTTTTATAAATGAGTCAAAGCGTGGAGATGTGATAGCAATTCGCTCCGCAGGAGCTTATGGAGAGGCGATGTCTTCTAAGTATAATTGTCGAAATTTGCCAGAATCATTTTTCTCGGATACTATTTAGAATATGGACTTTATAAAATCAATAGGGCTCTACTTTACTTTTGAGTTTTATTTCGTATTAGCATTGATATCTCTGCTTCTTTTGATTCAAGTGATTTACTACTTGGTGGTTTATTTGAAGCCCTACAAGTATGAAAAGAAAAGAGTCAAAGAAGCCCACAGTATTTCTGATTTGGCACCAGTATCAGTAGTGATTGCTTCAAAGAACGAATCGGAGAGCCTGATTAAGAATCTGCCAGCAATATTGGAGCAGGATTATCCTAATTTTGAGGTTGTAGTTGTTAATATGGGATCGACAGACGAAACAGATATGACTCTAAAGGAGCTTGGCTTGAAATATCCCAACTTGTATCATACTTTTGTTCCTTCGGGAGCTGAAGATGTGAATAATAAAAAACTAGCTTTAACTATAGGAATAAAGGCGGCTAAGAATGATAATCTATTGTTTACAGAGCCGTATTGTAAGCCTACCTCAAACAAATGGATTGAAGAATTTGCAATTGCTTTTGCAGATAATAAAGAAATTGTTTTGGGCTATAACAAAATTAATATAAAACATGATTTTGCAATGAGTGGATTTGTCAAATATGACAACCTAATACATCACACTAAATTTTTATCTATGGCTATAATGGGTAAACCTTTTATGGGAATTGGTAGAAATTTGGCTTATAAGAAGTCTATGTTTTTTGAAGAGAAAGGTTTTTCTTCTGTTCTTCTTTTTGATGATGGAGAAGACGATTTGTTTATCAACTCAGTAGCATCAAACAGAAAGGTAGGAGTAGTGGTATCTAGTGATAGTGTTACACAAACAGACACTGTAGATAGTTTTAAAGTGTGGAAATCTTTAAAATCTAAATATTTAAATGGGAAGAAGTTTTATAAAGGTTCTTCTTCATTTGTGTTTTGGCTTGATTTGGCAACAAGAAATGTCTTTTATTTAGCTGTTGTTTTGTCTATAGTATATGGCTTTTTGGTTAGTAACTTTGCTATAGTTTCATTAGCGGTTATTGCGTTCGTAATTCATCTTTCTGTGTCCTTATTTGTTATTAATAAGCTAAATGGATTGTTTGGTAACACTAAGATACATCTCAATTTGATGTGGTATGAGTTTCTTTATCAGTTAAATAATTTTCGATTCAAAAACAAAGCAAAGATACGTAAGCGTAAGCGTTAATTGAGTTAAGCTAATTAATAGATTTGAATATGATGGTGTGGCTTGATGAGTATAATAAATAGGCTATTTCGGTAAGCTACGGTTAAAGCGGGTTAATCGGGGTTGATTAATTGTTAAAAGTGTGGAAATTACAGTTTGCAACTAAACTTTTGCATATTATTTACGTCTATATTTGCGTAATTAAAAACGTATAACATAAACACTTATTGATTGTATGAATAAAGGAAATGTAAAAAACATCATGGCAATATTTATTGTTGCCATCATTAGTTCGCTCGTAACTATACTTGGTTACAACTATGTAAATAATAGTGGCAGGTCTATTTTAAATGATACATCTCCCACTGAAAAGAGCGAATATGCCAACTCTTTTAATCAAGAAAATACAAATGTTAAGTTAGTTGGTTTGACAACATCAGAGGGGTATCCCGATTTTACTGAGGCTGCAGAAAGATCTGTTGATGGAGTAGTTCACGTAAAAGTTAAATCTGTAAGCCAGCAGCAACAATATGCAAACCCTTTTGATTTCTTCTTTGGATTTGGTGATAGAGCTCCGCAACAACCAAGAGAGAGAATTGGTTTTGGCTCTGGTGTTATCATTTCAAAAGATGGATATATAATAACAAATAACCACGTTGTGGAAGATGGTACAGAGGTTTCTGTAACATTAAATGATAATAGAGAGTTTACTGCAAAGGTTGTGGGTACTGATCCACAAACAGACATTGCATTATTAAAAATAGAAGGAGATGATTTTCACTATCTAACATTCGGAAGCTCTGATGCTCTTAAAGTAGGAGAGTGGGTTTTAGCAGTAGGTAATCCATTTAACTTAACATCAACAGTAACTGCTGGTATAGTAAGTGCAAAAAATAGAGGTAACATAGTTGGTGGCGGCGAATTAGGTATTCAGTCATTTATCCAAGTAGATGCTGCTGTAAATAGTGGTAATAGTGGAGGTGCACTAGTGAATACTAGAGGTGAATTGGTTGGAATTAATACTGCCATATTCTCAAAATCAGGAGATTTCAATGGTTTAGCATTTGCTGTGCCGATATCTATAGCAGGAAAGATTGCTGCTGACTTGAAACAATATGGAACTGTGCAAAGAGCAGTATTAGGAATTATGACACCAAATATTGAAATGGTGAGACGTCAAGATCCTGAAAAAGCAAAAGAGGTTTCACAAATTAATGGAGTTCTTATTGAAGGTTTTGCTGATAGAAGTGCCGCTAAAACTGCAGGTATCGAGAAGGGAGATATTATTAAAGCTATTAATGATGTTAAGATTAAAAACTTTGCTGGATTACAAGATCAATTGACTAGATATCGCCCAGGAGATAAAGTTAAAGTTACTGTTGAAAGAAAAGGAAAAGAGCAATCTTATAGCGTAGAGTTGAAGAATGATGCAGGAAATACTGAGATACAAAAAAGTGAAGATGCAATCACTAATCTAGGAGCTACTTTTGGAGATATTTCAGAAGAAAGAAAGCAGAGATTAGGTATTAGTAGTGGGGTAGAGGTTACATCTGTAACAACAAATGGACTTTTCAGAAAAGAGGGTATCAATAAAGGTTTCATTATTATGCGTGTAAATAATTCACCAGTTAATAGTGAAAAAGATATTTCAAGTATTGTTGCGTCAGTAACTAGTAGTAGCCAAGATAAAGTTATTTTGGTAGCTGGATTTTATCCAAATGGCAGAACTCAATATATAGCCATTGATTTAGCTCAGGGCTCAAAATAATAAGCATCACTGTTAATTTGTATTAATAACAAGCGTGTTGTTCTAACAAAAGTGATATAGAAAGTGTTTACAAAAGTAGGATTAATCGGCTACTCCGATTGATTCTACTTTAATGGCCTATTGGCATGGCGTTTTATCAATAAATAAATTGTGCTAAAGTGCACTTGGAATTGAAAATATAAAGAATAATATATAGATGAGACAATTAAAAATTACAAAATCGATTACAAATCGTGAGAGTGCTTCCTTGGATAAGTATCTTCAGGAGATAGGTCGTGAGGACTTAATCACTGTTGAGGAGGAAGTGGAATTGGCACAAGCCATCAAAAAGGGTGACCGACAAGCCCTTGAGAAGCTTACTCGTGCTAACTTGAGATTTGTTGTGTCGGTTGCAAAGCAGTATCAAAATCAAGGATTAAGCCTTCCTGACTTAATTAATGAGGGTAACTTGGGATTGATAAAAGCTGCAGAGAAATTTGATGAAACGAGAGGGTTTAAGTTTATTAGTTATGCTGTTTGGTGGATTCGTCAGTCTATTCTACAAGCATTAGCTGAGCAATCAAGAATAGTGAGATTGCCACTTAACCAAGTAGGCTCTTTGAATAAAATAAGCAAAGCTTTTCAAAAATTTGAACAGGAAAATGAACGACGTCCATCTGCAGAAGAGCTAGCAATAGAGCTAGATATTTCTGTTGATAAGGTCGTTGACTCTCTTCGAGTGGCAGGAAGGCACATATCAATGGACGCTCCATTCGTAGAGGGTGAAGATAATAGTTTGCTTGATGTTTTAATCAACGATGATGCACCTATTGCCGATAGAACCTTGATCAATGAATCTTTACAAAAAGAGATTGATCGTGCTTTGGCAACTCTTACTGATCGCGAAAGTGATATAATAAAAATGTTCTTTGGTCTTGGATGTCAAGAGATGACCCTTGAAGAAATTGGTGATAAATTTCAATTGACTCGCGAGCGTGTCCGCCAAATAAAGGAAAAGGCAATCAGAAGACTGCGTCAAGACTCAAGAAGCAAGCTTCTAAAGAGTTATCTAGGTTAATCTTGATACTTAATCATATTTAATGGGATAAAATTCCACACTTTATGCTATATGTTGCATTTTTTACGGAAAAGGATTATAATTTAAATTATTTATTACTATCTTTGTCCAGAGAAAATGGTAAATAGGATTCTATTTTAGATACTAACAAAGTACAAGCTTAGCTTATCTTTTAAGGAAAGCATAAAGGGTAAATAAGTATGAAATACATTTACTATTAAATCGAGTAATTATACAATTTTCTAATTAAAATTTAAAATTATGAAGAAATTCAGTTTGCTATTAATTTCTGCACTCATTGCTTTCACCATGAGTGCTCAAGAAACTCAAAACGTGTCTAATGGTACTGTGTACCTAAAAGACAAAGCATCAGACCATTGGTATATTGGTATTGGTGGTGGTACAAACCTTTACATGACTAAAGGTGAAAACAATGCTAGCGCAGATTTCGGTAAGCGTCTAGGTTGGATGGGTCAACTAGAAGTTGGTCGTTGGAATTCTCCAAATTGGGGTGCTCGTGTTGTGATCGATGGTGGTCATATCAAGCACGTTGCTAGTAATGTATCTCCAGAGCAAAACTGGCTAGGTGGTCACGTAGATCTTATGTATGATGTAATCAATGCATGGGGTAGCTACAATCCTGACAGAGTATATAGCTTAGTACCTTACTTAGGTCTTGGTTATATGTACGGATTGGATCAAGATTGGAAAAAACCTAGTGCAGGTGGCGTATTCAAAAGTCAAAACCAAACTCTAACTTATAACGTTGGTCTTATCAATAACTTCAAACTTTCTAAGAGTGTTGCTCTTTTCGTTGAGCTAGGCTGGAGAGTTATGCAAGAGACTTTTGACGGAAGCGGACTTGGTGGCAATTACGAGTATGACAGCATGTTCACAGGAACAGCTGGTATCAAATTTGGTCTAGGTGGCAAACAATCATTCACTCCTGCTGAGTTAATGGATTACAACCTAATCAATGACTTGAACAGCCAAATCAACAGACTTCGTTCAGAGAACGAAAACCTAAGAAAGAGACCAGAGTCTTGCCCAGACTGTCCAGAAATCCCTGCAGCTGTAGAAGAGAGCGTTTATGTACCTAACGTAGTATTCTTCCGCATCAACTCTTCAACTATTGACAGAGGTCAACAAGTAAGCGTTTACAACACTGCTGAGTATATGAAAGCTAATCCAAATGCATCTGTTAAGATTGTAGCTTATGCTGACAAGAAAACAGGAACTCCTGCATACAACCTAGCTCTATCAGAAAAACGTGCTAAAGCTGTAGCTAAAGCATTAACTGACGAGTATGGAATCAGCAGCAGTCGCATTTCAATTGACTGGAAAGGTGATACTGAGCAGCCATATGCTGAAAACGACTGGAACCGTGTTGCTATCTTCTTTGCTGAATAAGCATAATAGCTAAAAGGTTTTTCAAAAAAATAAAAAAGCATCTCGAAAGAGATGCTTTTTTTGTATATAATAGTCTGAATATCCAGGATTTGATGATTATTTTTACGTTTTACATCAATGTAAATGTCTAAAAGTCTAATGAGAGAGTGGATGTAAAATGTTAGGAAGTATTGAGATAACGAAATTAAAGATGGTATATAATAGATTATAGATAATCTTACGAATAATATTAGATTATTTTGCTGAACCTTAAATAGAGAGGTAATTGTGTTATTACTTTTAATTTGCTAAAAAGTATTGGTCAGAGGAGAGTAGGGAGTAAAAATACTCCCTGCCTATTTATAATTTTGAAAATAGATATTATACTTATCTACTCAAAGGAAATGAGTGTTGGAATAATCTATCTTCTGCCAGTTTTTCAAACTTTGTGTCTGGTCGTCCATAGTTTGCATATGGATAAATGCTAATACCACCACGTGGAGTGAATATTCCAGTAACTTCGATATATTTCGGGTCCATCAGTTTTATCAGATCCCTCATAATAATGTTTACACAATCTTCGTGAAATGCACCATGATTTCTAAAGCTAAATAGATAAAGTTTAAGAGACTTACTCTCAACCATTCTTATATCAGGTATGTAATCTATTCTGATTGTTGCAAAGTCCGGTTGATTAGTAATAGGACATAAACTTGTAAACTCAGGTGCGTCAAAAGTTACCCAATAATCATTATCTTGATTCTGATTTGTAAATGCCTCCAATATCTCAGGCGCATAATCTTGTTTATATTCTGTATGTTTGCCTAGGAGGCTCAAATTTTCTGTTTGCATAATTAATATCTTATTTGAAAGTTGACTTGCTCTTCCTTTTTTGTTTATCTATTGAATGTTAGCGCCATTCCAGCTCCTGCTTCAATAATATTACCATTATCGAAAACCACATTGCCGTTTACAAAAGTCTTCTCAATTGTGTGACCAAAAGTTTCGTCTTCGAATGGAGACCATCCACATTTATATAATATATTACCTTCAGTCACTTGATACGGTTTATTGGGGTTTACCAAAACTAAATCAGCATAAAACCCTTCACGTATATATCCTCTGTCAGTAATTTGGAATAAATCGGCCGGTGCGTGACACATCTTCTCTACAACTAGTTCTTTAGAGAATATTCCTTTTGATGACATCTCAAGCATTGCTTGCAAAGAATGTTGAACGAGTGGTCCACCTGATGCAGCTTTAAGGCAACCACCTTTTTTCTCAGATAATAGGTGTGGCGCATGATCTGTAGCTACTACATCAAGGCGACCATTTATTAGGCCTTGTCGTAGCTTTTGTCTATCACTCTCTGTTTTTACTGCAGGATTCCATTTTATTCTTTCTCCAAGCTTTTCATATTCTTTATCCGTAAACCAAAGGTGATGCACGCACACTTCTCCGGTAATCTTTTTATCACTCAAAGGAGATTCACTAAATAGAGTCAACTCTTTTCCAGTAGAAATATGTAGTACATGAAGCTTTGATCCGTACTTGTCGGCAAGTTCTACTGCTTTTGCTGAAGATTGATAACATGCCTCCTCGCTTCTAATAAGTGAGTGATACTTTATAGGAATATCCTCTCCAAATTGTTTTTTATATTTATCTATGTTAGTACGAATAATTTCCTCCTTCTCACAATGAGTTGCAATTAGGGTATCAACCTCTGCAAATATTTGTTGCAATGTTTTAGTATCATCGACAAGCATATTACCCGTAGAGGAACCCATGAATACTTTTACTCCACACACATTCTTTTTATCTATCTTGACTAGCTCTTTTATATTTTCGTTGGTTGCACCAAGATAAAAGGAGTAGTTTGCAATAGAGTTATTAGAAGCTATTTCAAGCTTTTGTTGCAGAGCATCGTGAGATATGGTTAGAGGGTTGGTGTTTGGCATCTCCATATAAGTAGTTGTTCCTCCTGCTACTGCTGCACGGCTTTCGGAGTGTATATCTCCTTTGTGAGTGAGGCCAGGCTCACGAAAGTGAACTTGATCATCTATCGCACCAGGCGTAAGGTATAATCCCCAAGCATCAATTATTTCGCTACGTTGTAATATCTCTTCAGGAACATTATTTGTATAAATAGCCGATATACGTTTCCCCTCTATTAATACTGAGCCCACAAAGGACTTCCCTTCATTAATTATAGTTGCTCTATGAATTAGTTTCATTGTTGACTTTTGGTTTGATATTACCTCTCATTTTTCTTAATCGCAAATCAATAACTCCAAAGAATGCTTCTCCGAATATTGAAGTGTTCATTTTTGATGTTCCTAGCTGGCGGTTTACGAAGATAACCGAGACCTCTTTAATCTTAAAGCCTAATACAAGCGATGTGTACTTCATCTCTATTTGAAATGCGTACCCTTTGAATTTCACTTCATCAAGATTTATAGTTTCTAATACTTTACGACGATAACAAACAAAACCAGCTGTAGTATCTTTGATATTAGCACTAGTTATTAATTGTACATATTTTGATGCAAAGTATGACATTAATACTCTACCCATTGGCCAGTTTACAACGTTTACACCAGATACATATCTTGAGCCTACTGATACATCGTAGCCTTCATCGTGGCAAGCTGAGTAAAGTCGTGGCAAGTCATTTGGATCGTGTGAAAAGTCAGCATCCATCTCAATTATATATTCATATGAGCGATTTAATGCCCATTTGAAACCGTGAATGTAGGCTGTGCCCAACCCAAGCTTTCCCTTTCTTTCCTCAATAAATAATCTATTGGTAAACTCTGTATTAATTAAGTTGTGAACAATTGCCGCTGTTCCATCAGGTGATCCATCGTCAACAATAAGTATATCAAAACTTTTTTCAAGAGCGAAAACCGTTCTAATTATATTCTCAATGTTTTCTTTTTCGTTGTAAGTAGGAATAATAACAAGGCTATCAGACATATTATATATAAATTTTTATTTCAAAATTACAACATTAATCATTAACAGTAAAACAAGATGTAACTTATCTTGCATTTTGTATGGTATTTATGAGATTATGAGACTCGAAATAAGTTTTAGAATAATATTTGAAAAATAATGATGAATATATTTGGATGTTATAGAAAAAGGGCCTACCTTTGTGCTCACAAAATAAGAGATAATATATCGCGGAGTGGAGCAGTTGGTAGCTCGTTGGGCTCATAACCCAAAGGTCGTAGGTTCAAGTCCTGCCTCCGCAACTATTTGAAAAGGAAGTTCTAGGTTTTAGGGCTTCCTTTTTTGATTTTATTAGTAGCTCGATGTGTTCATATTCGCCCATGGCGAACGTATGGTTCTGGTTCTGCCGTCGTCAATTGATTAAATGTAAGTTCTAGGTTTTAGGGCTTCCTTGTATATATACTTCCTTATTAAATTTTTTATGTTCACTGTTTATATTCTCAAAAGTTTAGAGTTTGAAGGTAAGACTTACATTGGATTTACTTCAGATATAAAATCAAGATTAATTGCCCATAATCATCCTAAAAATAAAGGTTGGACTAAAAGATATCAGTCTTGGGGTATTTTGCATGTTGAATCTTATGGAACAAAAAAAGAGGCAATTGCAAGAGAAAAGTATTTTAAATCGGGTGTTGGAAGAAGGTATATTCAAAATTTACTGTAATTTTAGTAGCTCGATGTGTTCATATTCGCCC
>JAAYFB010000134.1 GCA_012728465.1 Proteiniphilum sp.
GTTCTATTTTCAAGACTTTCGTTTAGTCCAATAAGCTCTTTTACATTATTAGTCGTTGAAATTCCTTCGTATGACGAAAATCTTACAAATGTAATTTCGCAAGGGATATTTACCTCTTTCAGTAGTTCGCCTGCAAACATGAAAGCTCCGTTTAGCACTGCCAAGAAAATTGGCTTACTATCACTAAGATCATTATTGATATCAATAGCTATTTTGCTTATTGCTGTTTGAATCTGTTCAAAATCAATGAATTTCTCAAACTGTCTATCTTTGATGGTTATAATATGGTTCATGCGCTTTTTAATTTAGGCACAAAAGTACAATAATTTTTATACAAACTAAATTTATTCACTCTAAATAATTAATCGTCTGTATATCTCAACCCTATTAGTATTGATGTAATATGCAGTGTGAAAATATATCTCTAATATAATAGCTTCGGTTAGTATTCAAGAATGTTTAATACGTCCATACCCTTTTCCTTTAAAACTGCTGTTGAGCAGCTTTGCTAGTAAACAGTGAATAATTTATAGCATCCTGCTTTAATTATCCGTCATAAATATATAATTTTGTCATCTAAATAGTTATAGCCATGATTGGATTTAGAATTTTCACAATAAATCTATATCATACAGAACAGTAAGTAACAATATAATTTTTCAATTTTAAGTTGTAATAATATGAGAATAAGAAGTTTCTTGTTTTATGTTTCATTTGTAGGGGCACTAGTTTTGTTTTCTTGTAATTCCGAAAAAAAGTTCCAGATAAAAGGAAATTTTTCGTCTGCCACAGATGAAGTGATATATTTAGAGCATCGTTCGCTTGGCGGTATAGAATTGTTAGACTCTGCAAAATTATCTGCAAAGGGAGATTTTAAGTTTAAAGCCTTAGTGCCAGAGAACCCAGAGTTTTATCAATTTAGAGTTGATGGCAAAACGGTCGTGTTTGCTGCAATAAATGACGATGATGTGCAAGTAAGTGGTGACTTGGCTGATTTGTACAACACTTTTAGAGTGGAAAACTCTGTCGAAAATAGCCAATTAAAATTTATTGATGATAAAACTAGAGCAATCAAACGTCAATTTGATATACTTGAAAAAGAACATACATCGAAGAGACTTGATGATGTGGAATATCTTACTGCAGTCGATTCAGCATTGACTGAATATAAAACTGAAATTGCAAAAGTAATTATCGGTAATCCAAGTGGGCCAGCTGCATATTATGCGGTTTTTCAAAAGATTAATGATTATCTTATTTTCGATCCATATGATAAGAAAGATTATGCTATGTATGGAGCTGTAGCTACTTCGTGGAACCAAAACTATGAGGGAACACCACGTACCACTCATCTATATAAGTTTGTAATGAATGTGTTGAGAGAACGCAAGCAGATGGAAAAGCAAACAGATTTGATAGAGAATGCACCGATTATAGAAGAGGCAGTACTGCCAGACATCACATTGAAAGGGATAGACGGAAAGAGTGTATCTTTGAGTTCGCTAAAGGGTAAGACCGTTATTTTAGATTTCACGGTTTACAATTCTGAGTTTTCGCCAAAACATAATATCGGACTGAATGATATTTACACTCAATTGAAGTCATCAGGTGTTGAGATTTATCAAATTTCTTTTGACTCTGATGAGCATTTCTGGAAAAATGCAGCAATAAATCTTCCATGGATAACGGTTCGAGATACTGAGAGTGTTTATTCTAGTTTGCTTACAATTTATAATGTCAGAGAAATACCAACTACCTTTATTGTCAACAAAGAAGGAGACTTGGTGTCGCGTATAGAGAATTATAGTAATTTGGCAGCAGAGGTTCGGAAGGCATTGTAAAACTAAACCGAAAGTTTTGTTGTTCTAAAATTAAATAGTATCTTTGTAGATATAATAAAGATTGGAGAAGGGGAATTCCGTGTAGTATGCATACGGAATTCTCTTTCTTTAATATATTGAGTACTAAACATTAAACACAAATAAATAACAAGGAGATATTACAATGGCAATAAATTATATGACTGCGGAAGGGCTTCAAAAATTGAAAGACGACCTTATCCAATTAGAATCTGTTGAGAGGCCTGAAATATCACGCCAAATTGCTGAAGCAAGAGATAAGGGTGACCTTTCGGAAAATGCCGAATATGACGCAGCTAAAGAGGCACAAGGAATGCTTGAAGGAAAAATAGCACAACTTAAAACCTTAATAGCTTCATCTCGCATTATAGATGAGAGCTTAATCAAAACTGATGAAATACAGATAATGAATAAGGTAACTCTTAAGAACCTAAAAACCAATAAAAATATGACTTACACTTTAGTTTCGGAAAGCGAAGCTGACTTAAAAAGTGGTAAGTTAGCGGTAAGCACTCCTATTGCACAGGGCCTTTTAGGCCGAAAAGTAGGTGATAAAGTTGATATACAGGTTCCTTCAGGAGTAGTTAGTTTCGAGGTGATAGATATATCTATATAACTCATTAATGATAACGTTATGTCAACGATATTTACTAAAATCATTGAGGGGGTAATCCCCTCATACAAAATAGCTGAAAGCGATAAGTTTTATGCCTTTTTGGATATAAAACCTATGGTTAAAGGACACACTTTGGTGATTCCTAAACAAGAAACAGATTATATTTTTGATCTAGAGGATAACTTGCTTGCTGAAATGACAGTTTTTGCAAAAAAAGTGGCTAAAGCTATTGAAAGCACTATAGAATGTAATAGGGTAGGTGTGATGGTACTAGGACTAGAGGTTCCGCATGCTCATATTCATCTTATTCCAATTAGCAAAGAAGGCGATATGAATTTGTCAAACCCAAAATTAGAGCTTACCCAAGAGCAATTTGTTGAGATAGCTAAGAGTATAAGTGAGAGAGTAATTATTTAGAAAGAGGTAGTATATTCAAAAACTGGTTTACGAATGTTGTATATTTATTTCGCTAATTAAAACGTTCGTTGTCATGCAAAAAAGATAGATGCAAAAAATTAACAACCAAAAATGAAGAGAAGTTATTACCAAAACACGACAATCAACTTTATATCAGAAGAAGTAAATTCAATTTTCGGACAACTTGCAAAAAATCATCAACACGACCTAGAAGACCAACAAAAAAATGCTTGGTTGAAACAAATTAAATTTTTAAAATCATGGCTTAAAGATATTCAAGGAAATGTTTACTTTGAATTTTCCATTCCACGAATGGGCAAACGAGTTGACAACATTATAATTTCAAATAATGTTATTTTTGTAATTGAATTTAAAGTTGGCGAAAGTCATTATTCGAGAGATGCACAATATCAAACTATAGACTATTGCCTGGATTTACTAAATTTTCACGAAGGCAGCCACAACAAAACAATTATTCCAATTTTAGTTGCGACAAAAGCACCAGACGAAGCAAACAATATTCAAAGTGCAATTCGTTTACACAGTTGTCTTCTTTGCAATGCAGACAATTTTACAAGCACACTAAAAAATATTTTAGCAATGCAAACTGAGACACATAATATAAATGTCTCTGATTGGGAAAGTAGTACCTACAAACCAACACCGACTATTATTGAAGCAGCTCAAGCTCTCTACAAAGGACACAATGTTCAAGAGATTTCCCGCAGCGATTCAGGTGCAATAAATCTTTCACTAACAGCGAAAGCAATAAATAATATCATCGAAACTTCAAAGATGCAAAAACAAAAATCAATTTGTTTTTTGACGGGTGTTCCGGGCGCAGGAAAAACACTTGCGGGTTTGAATATTGCAAACGAACGATTA
>JAAYFB010000135.1 GCA_012728465.1 Proteiniphilum sp.
AAAAATAATTGTATCTTTGTGCTCAAATTATTAAGATGCTCATTATGTTGTGCTACATAAAGAAGAACAACTATGTGATGAGCCAAATGCTAGAAGTAAAATAATGCAGGAGCAAAATCATCGTTCAGGATTTGTAAATATAGTAGGCAACCCAAACGTTGGAAAATCAACGTTGATGAATAAATTAGTGGGCGAGAAGCTCTCAATCATCACCGCAAAGTCGCAAACTACCCGACATAGAATAATAGGCATCGTCAATAAGCCTGAATATCAGATTGTGTATTCTGACACACCTGGAGTGTTGCGACCAAATTACAAATTGCAACAGCAGATGTTGTCATTCTCTCTTTCAGCCTTAGAAGATGCTGATGTGCTCTTGTATGTTACAGATGTGATTGAGACTATTGATAAGAACGATGAGTTTTTGGAAAAGGTGAGCAAACTTAACATTCCCGTTATTCTTCTCATAAATAAGATTGACGAAACTACACAAGAAAACTTGGTGAAGCTGGTGGAAAGATGGGAGCAAATATTGCCTAAAGCAGAAGTGTATCCGTTATCAGCATTAAATAACTTTGGTGTAGATATGCTTCAAAAGCGTGTTTTGGAGTTACTGCCTCAATCACCTCCATATTTTGAAAAAGATGCACTTACTGATAAGCCAGCTCGCTTTTTTGTGAATGAAATTATCAGAGAAAAGGCATTAGAGATATACCAAAAAGAGGTTCCGTACTCTATTGAGGTAATGGTGGAAGAGTTTAAAGATGAAGCAGACATCCTACGCATCCGAGCCATTATTATGGTGGAGCGTGACACCCAAAAAGGAATAGTGATAGGACACAAGGGCGAATCTTTGAAGAGGCTAGGCACAATGGCTCGAAAGGATATTGAATTATTCTTCGAGAAGAAGGTGTTTTTGCAACTATACGTAAAGGTTGAAAAAGATTGGCGAAATAGAGATAATTTGCTGAAATCATTTGGATATAAGTTAGATTAATAATTGCTGTGAAGCAAAAGGAAAATAGTTAATAACGAAAAAAATAGTTCCGTAGGGAATAAAAAGAATATGAGAAATTTAGTAGCCATAGTTGGGCGACCCAACGTAGGAAAATCTATGCTATTTAATAGATTAACACAAAGCCGTCAGGCTATTGTAACAGATGTATCTGGCACCACTCGTGACAGGATGTATGGTAAAGCACATTGGATTGGTCAAGACTTTTCATTAGTCGATACAGGTGGATGGATTGTGAATTCGGACGACATAATGGAGGACGAAATAAACAAGCAAGTTCAAATTGCTATTGAAGAGGCCGACGTAATACTGTTTGTGGTAGATGTGATGGAGGGTATGAATGATTTGGATAAAGCTGTGGCACAACTATTGCGTCAATCTGATAAAGAAGTAGTTGTGGTAGCCAATAAGGCTGACAATTTTAATATATCACACCAAGCAGCAGAGTTTTATTCGTTTGGTTTGGGTGATCCGTTTGCAATTTCGGCAATCAACGGTGCCGGAACAGGTGATTTGTTAGATCACGTAGTATCACTA
>JAAYFB010000021.1 GCA_012728465.1 Proteiniphilum sp.
CCTTGGTTAGGAAGCTCCTCCGATTTATTCATTGCCCAAAAGCCATCCTCAAGATAATTATGTTCTAATGTGCTATGGCTCTGTATTTGCCCATAACCACAATGGTGATTAGTAAGCACCAATCCTTGAGATGATATAACCTCACCTGTGCATCCACCACCAAATTGCACAATGGCATCTTTAATAGAAGATCCGTCGGGATTATAAATATCATAATCATCCAACTTTAATCCCATTTTTTGCATTTCCGAAAGTTTCTGTTGCTTCAATAGGTGCAACATCCACATACCTTCGTCTGCTTTAGCTATAAGCACTGACAGCGATATAGTTAATAACAGCAGAATTCTCTTAATTGACATAGTTCTAATATTTTATTCCTTTTTATTGTGTGATATTTTCAAATAGCTTAGGACAAAACAACTTCGATACTATTCAAAATGGAGTAAGCTGAATAATATCAAAGTCGTTTATATGTGATTATCTAAGATGTAGTTATTACAAATTACACAAAGTCGTCCCCATATCTAAACTTTACATCATTAACAAAGTGTTTGATGCGTTGCTCTTCATCCTTTTTGCAAATTAATAGTGAGTTATCAGACTCTGCCACAATGTAACCTTTCAATCCTTGAATTACAACAAGCTTATTATCATTCATTGCCACAACATTGTCATTACTATCAAAAAACAAAGATTTGCTATTGAAGCTTACATTATCGTCATCATCTTTTTCAGACACCTCGTAAAGTGCTCCCCATGTGCCTAAGTCGGACCAACCAAAATCAGAACCTATTACATACACATTATCCGCTTTCTCCAAAACACCATAATCAATCGATATATTGGCACAAAAAGGGAATGCTGCATCTATAAACTCTTTTTCTTGAGGAGTATTAAACTTATCTTTTCCCTCTAGCATTTTATTGTGTATCTCCGGCAAATGGTCTTTAAATGCGTTGATAATAGTTTGAACATTCCAAAGGAAAATACCTGAGTTCCAAACAAACTCACCACTTTCGAAAAACACCTTTGCCAAATCAATATTAGGCTTCTCGGTGAATGTTTTCACTTTCTTAATACCATCAATATCTTCTTCGCCACTCTCTTGAATGTAGCCATACCCTGTTTCGGGGCGACTAGGCGTAATTCCCAATGTGAGAAGGCACGAATTATTTTCAACAAACTCTAATCCACGCTCTATCTCTTGCAGAAATATATCCTCCTTTAGTATTAAATGATCAGAGGGCGCCACTATAATGTTAGCATCAGGGTTTTTAGCATAAATGTGAAACGATGCATATGCAATGGCAGGAGCTGTATTGCGACGAAGAGGTTCTAGCAAAATTTGACTTTCGGACAATTCAGGTAGTTGCTTTTTTGTTATTTCGCCGTATGAGTCATTAGTAACCACATAAATATTTTCTTTGGGAATCAACTTTTCAAATCTATCAAAAGTCGTTTGCAACAAAGATCTTCCAGTACCAAAAAAATCGAGGAACTGTTTAGGCCTCTCCTCTTTGCTAAAAGGCCAAAAGCGGCTTCCAACGCCACCGCTCATAATTACGCAATAGTTATTATTGTTTCTCATCAACTAAGAGATTAAATAAGTGAGTAAATAATTTTTAGTCAATCATAATCATAACAGTGATTATTTAATTCCTTTCTCAATAACTAGAGAACAGAAATTAACCCAAATATGTTTGACTTCAAACCCTATTAATTAGATAAAGATAGGCATAAATTCTCGAGTAAAATATATTTATTATGTGTTTTTACAAAAAAAGAACTCAACTATTTTTTTATATAAATTATTTGTGTACTTTTGCAGTCGCATTTACGCAATGCCCAGATGGCGGAATTGGTAGACGCGTTGGTCTCAAACACCAATGGATGCAAGTCCTTGCCGGTTCGATCCCGGCTCTGGGTACTCACTACCAACACTAACCCTTGATTATCATTGATAGTCAAGGGTTTTTTATTTTATGTAAGTGTATTAAAAGTGTACTTGACATAATAAAACATGAATGCAAAGAAAGGATTCTATTCCACCATCTAAATATACTATTCTGAATCCTCAACAATCCCCCCACACATATTCAGTATTTCCACCACTTTGTGGCGAAACCAATAAACACATTTATTGGATGAAAAAATGGAAACAAAATTTGCCTCAATCACAAATGTGTTTTTAAATAATTGATGTCCGAACCACCAAAAAACAAATGTGTTTTTATTCACTGTGACCAAAAACCCTTCATTACCAAACTACACTTTTATCATTCACGACTTTTTTTGGTCAAAAACATATGTTTTTTCAATGAAATTGCTCCGAAAGTGTTAAATTACATTCGTCAATGTCTGTTTTTGGGGTGCGATTATGTTAATTACGTTAAGTTTTGCGTGGTTTTCGAGCAATTTATCTTCGTTTACAAACTACACTTTGACCATTCACAACTTTTTGGGGACATAAAAGCATGGTAATCGGGGCTTTTTGGGGGCAATTGTTAATTAAACGTTCATCAATGAGGCAAAAAAATGTCCGAAACTGTTAAAACAGAGTGTTTTTTGATGCTTTTATTTCCCTTTTCTCTCGTTTACAATCTACACTTTGACCATTCACAACTTGTTTAGATGAATAACATGTCACTTTTCGCCTATTTACACTGCAATATTAACATCAAACATATTGATAATTAGAATTATATGTTTTTGAAAATGTTTTGCGAAAATCATATACAGACATTAACATTGAGTGACTATAAACATCAGTTTAAATATTGATTTTGGACTCAAAATGCTTTCAAATACATTTGTCATTAATCATATAGGCATATGCTTTGTGCCAAAAATGCAGTCAGCAACTAATAAAATTCATCCCAAACTAATGGAAAACCTCTACTTAACTCAAAATCCACCTTCATAACAATGTAATACAAATTCCATTTCATATCTTTGCACCTCTATATAACTATAACATGATGCAGAAAATTGAGCAACAAATACAAC
>JAAYFB010000136.1 GCA_012728465.1 Proteiniphilum sp.
GTACTTTGATATTGTTCCGAAAGTGTAACTTCAATATCCAATTTCGCTACTGCGCGATATAGTGGAACAGCATTAAGAATAGGCGTAGTTACAAAATTGTGAGAAAGTTTCTCTCCTGACATAATTAACGGAGTAGATATGTTTTCAGCCCATGGGATGTCTGTGAAAACCGATTTCGATTTTAAATCTGCAATAGTTGCAACAGCATCTAAATCATTTTTTGTGTCTGCAGATACGTTTGCAACTACATACACGTCACTTGTTCCTGCCTCTGCTTGTGTTAGTGCAAGCATTATTTTATTTTCTGCTTTCACCCAACTTCCACCAGTGAAAGTAGCACCATCAATATAATATTTATGCAGTGTAGTGCCCGATTGGATAAAGAGATACAGATTATCAATTTGATTTTCCTCTGCTGTTGCATCAAATCCTGCTCTTGTTAGGCTTTCACCCTCGAAGCTTTTTACTGAAAGCTTCAGTTCAATTTGCTTGTCTCCTTTGGGCTCATTGTCTGGAATTTCTTCCGGTGAACATGCCGATAGGATGATGCTAGCAAATAGAAGTATGTATAATAATTTATTCATAGTTGTCTTGGTTTTATTTGGTGAATGTATTTACTAGAACTCCGTTGTACCATACTTCGAGATAATTACCTGTAGTAGGTTCTGCACTTAGAGTAAATTCTTTAGTTATTCCTGACGCTGTCTCTTCAAAAGATTTCTCAGTCTCTCCATCACTAAAAGTTAGTCCACTAAGTGTACTAGCTTTATAAGGTGAGGTGGACAATCCTCGTCATGGTTGCTCACAGTTACCTTGTTGCCATCCACTTCTACAGTATATCCATAGCCTACAAAGTAGGTTTTGTTCTCGCCTGTCCATGGTTGCACAGCGGTAAATATTGTCAAGCCTTGGAAGTCGCCCAACGCGCTAATAGTTCCGTTGAGGTTGTATTCGTAATTTCTCTTTATGTTGTAAAGGTGATCACTTGGGTCTGTTACTGATGATGAAGGATCGCCTGCGTTTACTACCGATGTTACATTTTCATTTACATACACTCGGTATATGCTTGGCAAACCATTATATATTGCTTCAACTTCCAATTGCGTAGCATTGGCTTTGTTGTTTGCACTATTTCCCAAATTCTCATACACATATACTGTAAGATAATCATTCAAAGATTCGTCCAGCGTCATTTCAGTACTTTGTGAATGGCTCCAATATCCTTGCGTGTATGTAACTGATGAGCCTTCCCAAAGCGTACTCTTTGTGGTATTCTTCAGCAGGCTCACTTTTGTTATCTTTACTTCAGCATCCGTATCTTTTTTGAATTGGAGATTGATTTTTGCGGCAACTCGTTTTAATGTCACCGGTTTTTGTTGCAATCCTGGTTCAAGTAGTATTGATTGGGTTTCGCCAGTCATCACTAGTGGTGAAGATATTAGATTTGATTCAGAAATATCGTCTGCCATTATAGCTTTTAATCCAGTCTCAGTTAGTCCTGTTGCAGCTAATGATGTTTTCAAATTTGTAGTTTCATTAGCTATCACATATATATTTTTAGTTCCTGGTTCAACTTGTACTCTAAAAGGATTTTTAAACTCATCTGTGTTTGATGTGAACAGCTGATTCTTTTCAAGTGTACCATTATCAAAAACAATAATCCTTACTTTCCCAACTATGGCATCATCTACAAACAGGTCTCCACCACGTGTTGTTACCTTATCGCCATCCAACGAGAGCATAATGATAGCCTTCATGTGGTCCTCATCCTCAGGATAATCATCAAAGATAAAGCTGCAGGATGACAATAGCAGCAATAGCAATGCGGCTAATGGCACTAATATGTTTAATTTCTTTTTATTCATAATTGCTGTCGTTTTATTATCCTATTACTACAAATTGGTGAACCACATCCCAAGGTGAGATTGCAACGTATATGCCTACCTCGGCTCTAAAGTCGATATAGATATTGAGTAGCCTGCCCACTTCGGGTACAAATTTCACTCCGTCCGTTCCTTCTGTGGCAGTGTATATCACCTCACCATTATAGAGTATCTCCAGCGTGTAGGTTTTGCCTCCAGTTGTTGGGAAAGTGCGAAATGGTGCCGCTCCCAAGTTTCCGTTTATATCCATTACTGCGTTGGGGTTATATCCCACCATGGGACCCGTTAGTTCGCCTTTGCCATCAATGGTGTTGTGCGATTCGGTTAGCCTATATGTATATTCCCCATCTTTGTTACCATTCCATTTTTTCAGTCCGTTGGCTGTAATCACCACTTGCGATGTTTTGCGATGTATCACCACTGTTTGATCGCCTGCCGCTTCAATGCCGCCATACTCTACTGGCACATTCAGAGTTCCATAAAATAGATCGGAGGGCGAGCCCGCAATGCCAGCGCCTATGTCCTTAAGCGTTACATCAAGATCAGACTTGTCGAAGTTCACATCATCATTCACATTGCCCCAAGCCACAAAGTGCAAAGCCTCGAAGCCAGGGTAGGGAAGCTCAATAGGCACAGCCTTGCGGTTTTTTATAAAATCCGCATCCAGTTCTATTGATTGAATCAGCTCCCCCTTCTCGTTATACACAAAAAGGAAGACCTGTTTCACCTCGCCACTTTCAGTGATGTCTTGCAAGTCGATATCAACCGCCTTCACAAACAGTCTGAATGGGCGTGGGCAGTCGGTGTTATCTTCGCGGATGCAACCACTAAGGAGCCCCGAAAGCAACAGCAGTGCTGCCAATATAAAACTCTGTTTGTTGGTGTTGCTCTTCTTCATATTCATTTAATTTAGCTGTTAGCTATTAGTTGTTGGCTGTTGGCTTATAGCTTTTGGCTTCCCCGCTAAGGCGGGATCTGCGATTAGCTTTTGGCTTATAGCTGATAGTTGTTATTATATGGTCCACGGAGGGGTATCACTCCCCGCCGTGGTGGGTTAAGGTTTGGGATTAAACCTTTAGTTTATGACAAGACTGGGCTTGTCGGATAATGTTTGGAAGATTAGTTCCAAGTAACATTTTGGTCCACTACTTTCCAATCTTCAACAGCAACTTGTACGTCTAACCAAGCATTTTCTACCTCATCAATATTTGGATTGCCTAATCCTTTAATTGTTAAAGTAATATTGTATTGAGTATTGCGATACACGTTGCTATTACCAATATTTCCATTTTCAGTTAAGCCATCTTTGTTAACCCAAACAGGATAATAAGTAAAGCCATCTGCGTCTGTAAACAAGCCATTTAAATTAGTAACAGCAGTGTTTCCTTTGTAAACTTTAGCACGAAGAACAATAAACATTTTATCTGAGCCATTGCTTTCATTTACATAATAATAGGGTGCTGCTGTATTAACTACTGGTAAAGCACCTGTCACTTGATTAAATAAAACAGTATTAGCTGTTGCTAAAGGATCATTAGCTCCTACGTAAGTATTATTAGGTGAATCCCATTTAGCACCAAATTGATAAGCAGTGTTAGTTGCCAGGTTCGTACCAAATAATTTTGTTTGTTTAGGAACATTGAACATAGCTACCTCAACATCTTTTAAAGCATCAAATGCAACTTTTTGGTTTTCTGGAACATTAGTATAGTCTAATACAGCACTTACAATTGCTACACGAGCATTTACACGTGTGATAGGAAGAGGTTTTTTGCTATCATTTAAATGATTTTTGTCTACTCCAGTTTTTGCATCAACTTCATTATCAGTATATCCATAATAGTTGTTTCCTTTGTTTAAAGTCACATCAAAGGGTTCTGCAGTCATGATTAATCCTCCAGTACTAATGTTTGCAGGAGGTAAATCTTGAAGTAAGCCTTTGAGTGTATTCAAGGAGGTTTGCGATCCAATAGTTGTATTTGCTGCCACTACTATTGTTCTGGTACCTACGTGAGCAGGAATTCCTGCAACTTCATACCCACTTGCACTTTTGTAAGCATCCAATACATCACCTAAAAACACCCACACTTCCAAAGAATGTACTGTGCTTTCTGCAGTTAATCCAGGACTTGTTGTTGCATTAGCTGAACTTAAGTCTCCAATTGCTCTAGTACCTGATCCATTGCTTGTAGGCATAACTTTGATTGAAATAGTAGCTTCAGCACCATTCACTTGAGGCACCTCTTCATTGTTACAAGCCACCATGCCTATGGCAACCATTGCGGCTAAAAATAGATTTCTTAGTTTCATAATTTGAAAAATTTTAAAAAAATGGTTTGTTTATAAAAATGTTTAATTGTTTAATCGCTTAATTGTTTAATCTGAGATTCTTCCTCGCCTTTGGCGAGACAGGCTCTTTGTTCAGAATGACAGGGGTTAATCGTTTAATCAGTTAACCAGTTACTCACATAGATTCCATCATCTTCACTATTTCCTTAGCATTTTCGGCAGCGGTGTTGTCGCCTTGGGCTCCAGCACGCTCAAAAAGCTTCAGTGCTTCATCATATTCTCCTTTCATTGCCAGGGCAACGGCCAGATTGTTCCAGGCTTTAGGATTATCGCTTAGTCTGCTTAGTCGCTTGTAAGCACCTTCCACATCTCCATTTTCTATTGCCACAGCTGCCGCATTAATGTTCGATACAGGATCGTCGGGATACAAGCGGGCTGCCACATCAAACACTTCCTTATAGTTGTCGCTCTCCTTATCGTAGGTTTGCGCCACAAGGAACATCTCGTTTAAGCTCAACAGATTTGGTCGTGTTTTCACCAATTGTTTTGCCTCTTCCACATCAAATGCGCGAGCTATAAAGCCCACTGTATAATCGTTTCGGCGCAATGGTGGGTAGTACTCATTTAGTAGAGTATTATATGTTTGTCTATTATCTAATGCTATGATTTTGGCATCACGGGCATCGTGATTAGGTTCTGTTTCAATAATCCTAAGTATATCATCACGCTTGTCGAGCTGCGATGCCTGCACCGCTTTGCTAAGGCCGTCCCAATCTTCGCCATGCCACTTCACGGCAAATTGATTATCGTTTAGTCCATACTTTTTCACCAAGTAGCTCGAAAATGCATGAGCCCTATTTTCTGATAGTTTCATATTGCTGCTGTAGCTTCCCTCGGGCGATGCATATCCGTTTATTTCTACATTAGTAAATGTGAGGTCTTTGTCGCCCTGCACTTCTCGTATCACCTTGTCCACCTTCTCAAGCTCTGCAGCATTGTTTTCAAAGTTTGGCAACAGTTCGTATCTGCCCACACGGTAAGTAAAGTTGGCTGTATAGGTTTCGCTTCTTTGTTTCACTGCCTCAGCCTCGGGCGTAATAAATGATACAGCATACACAGGCTTGTATGGTTCGGCAAAGATGCGTCCTACAAGGTTAGTTGCGTCGCTACCCAAATCGCAATCGGCACAGCCCATTACTTCTGTTTCTAACCACAGGCGGGCATTTTTATGCCACTCGCTTTGAGGAAATGTTTCGCTATAAGCGATAGACTGCTGGGTGTTGTTTTTGCGAACAGGCATATATTGCTCAATTGAATTGAATTTTGGTTTACCTTTCCATTCGAAAGGACGGTTGAGCATAATGTCACGACGACTTCCCTTAATAACCATAGGACGCAAATGTGTGCTTTGGCTGCCATCGTTGGCACTAATTACTGGGGTTATCACCAGCAAGTGATTTTTATCGATGTGCAAATCGTCTAACATTACGTTCATAGTCAAGGTCACGGCGCCATCCTCTTTGGTAATGGTGGTGCCGGTAGCTTTCACTTGGTCATGATATTCGCTTTGTGCCTGTGCGACACTTGTAGCCAACACCATCATAACCGACAAAATGATATATATAGATATTTTTTTCATAGAGTTATAAGTTTTTTGTCGTTTTGGCTATTTAATAAAATATATAAGTGAAACGGCTGCTTTGGTTACCCCAAAGTAGTTGTCTTTTACGTCCGACTCTTGTTTTTCGCCACACTTCACACATTTATATTTGTCATATAATAGATAGGCATATCCAGCGCCGATGTTAAGCTCTAAGTTTAGTCGCTTGGCTATAGGCCATTGATATCCGTAGCTTATTCCACCTCCAAAGGCATATCCCTCGTATCTATAATCCTTAATGTCTTTTAGTCTGCCCAATGGAACGTCTAGGCCTCCTACATTAAACTCTGCGCCTAAGGCATGAATGCCAAAGAAATGACCATTAAATGATTCGCACGTCCAATATCGTAGTTCGGGTTGCACAATCCAATGTTTAAACTTTTTGTTATTATTAAATGTAAAAGGATTGTATCCTGCTCCCACCTCTATAGTATATTTTCGGTTCAGTGCCATTTCAATTCCTAAGTTGGGAGTTGCCATCGTTGCCCAATGTGCAAAATTTGTTTTTAGTCCTACACTTTGTGCCTGCACACCCAAAACAAGAAGGAAAAGTACCATACTAGTTATCGTAAACTTTTTCATACATTTTGTTTTAATTTGTGATGCAAATATAGGACAGGAATAAATTTTCGGTTATAACAAATCAGCTCAAAATTTGTACTAAAAGGACATTATTAATTGTTAAATTTGTACTTTGCAATCATTTTATATTTGCCAATAAACTAATATATAGGCATATAACTATTATTTTTTAGTCAAATAGATTTTATGTAATAATTTGGTCAAATAGACAAAAAATACACTCAAATTCACGGATCATTTTAATTAATGATAAATGATTTGATGATATTTATTCATTAAGTGTTTCTTTTCAATTATTTGGAGCAATAAAAACTATATGTGGTATGTAA
>JAAYFB010000137.1 GCA_012728465.1 Proteiniphilum sp.
AAAAGTGTACATTTTTTGCTGTTGACATATGCTGTTTTTTCACATAGAACTTATGACATGAAATACAGAATCACACAGAGAAAAGGAAGATGCGCTCAGGTGGACTTCGGTGACGGATGGGTTTCATCTGGAAAATACACGCGCACTTTCCGACATTATCTGCAACTATTTAAAAGAATTATCTAATCCCTAGATATAACTGAGACGGGAATTTGAGTTCCAATCACCAATGTTCTCGAAATGCTGTTTCACACAAATATCCTATCGGTTTTGATAAAAAGACTTTACAGAATGTCGGGGGGGGGTGGTACAATTCTTTACGCAATAAATAAAAGGAGTGTTTATGAAAAAAATTACTTTATTATTAATTCTTGTCTTGTCATTAAGCTTGTTCTTTTCATGCAAATCAGAACCATATGATTCTCATGTGCATAAATATGAGAAGGTGATTTACTCTTTGAGTGAAGAGAATAAGGTTTTGAAGACTACTATCTGCTCTTGTGGGGCAAAGAATGTAGAAATTGTTGAGAATGCTGTTGTTGTAACTCCTGAAACTGCATTATCTGTATTGGATTCCAATAATAGTGGAATAATCTATTTTTCAGAAGGTGAATATAAGGAAGAACTTGGAATCAGGCATAGCAAAGATGCAAGTACAGCAATAAAAACATCAACAAATGAAAAAGTTGATATACAAGCTTTGAATAATGAAACAACAGGTAATTATAATTACTATAGAACAGTTAATAACTTGACACTTATTGCGGATGAAAATGCTGTCTTCACGAAGGATTTTAAAGTACGTGTAGGACATATTTATGGAACTGCAGACAACAAACCTAAAGATCCGGTTAGAGATATTGAGTTGGTAGATACAAATACTGCGTTCTATAGCTATATTGATATAGATGGCATCAAATTCTACAACATGAAGTTTTCCGAAGGTGCAAGGCTATATTTCCATTATTCCAGCTTAGATTGTCATGCAAAGAATGTTGAGATAGAGAGATGCTCATTTACAGGATTGGAAAGCTCAAAGGAAAAAACTCAAGCTATCAAATTCAATGCGGATATAACAGATGAATCAGGACGAATGTTTGAAAATCTGAAGATTTCCAATTGTGTGATAAAAACATATAATCAGGGTATATACACCCAATCACTAAATAATGTCACTGTTTCTGGTTGCGATATTTCAGATGTAAAACATAACGCTATTGCTATTCAGGCATCTCAGGATAAATTTCCATTCACTGGCTCTGTTTTGATTGATAACAACAAGATTAAAAATGGTAGTGATAGAGCTATACGTTTTGGTGTAGGTGAGAATGCTACAATTGTTGTATCAAACAATACAATCGAAAAAACGCATGATGAAAATAATGAGGTTCTTAAAGCTCAGCCACTAACAAATTGTACACATGAATTTGTAAACAACACATATATTGGTAAAACAATGAAAGAAGTATCTGAGCCTAATTGGATAGTTTCTTTCGAGTAAGTATTTTTAAAATGCATAAATGAATGAGTTCGGCTCAATTCTGGATTGATGAAAATCTAGGATTGAGCCTTAGTTTTATTATTCAATTATATGGAGGGACATGCACAACCTCCAAAGCTCTCCTGTGTAGATAAAATGTCTGCCTTGCGGTACACGAAAGAAGAAGCCATGGAATGGGCTGAAAACAGATAAAAAAGAAGAACAGGAAAACAGACTGGAATCCTTCCGTAGACGGCGTGATGTTCTGCGATTATGCGATGAATTTCTATACCGATAAGTATAAATCCAAGA
>JAAYFB010000138.1 GCA_012728465.1 Proteiniphilum sp.
AAGTTTGAAGGCACATTGAATGCTAATAATACACCAGTTATTATAGCAGAGCCATCCAAAATGTTTGGCTGCTTCTTCATGATGTATTTGGTGATGAGATATTCAAATCCCACGCAGAATAAAACCGCGAGTGCTGTAATGATTAGAGCATCAAGGCGGAAAACATATAGAGCTACCAGAAATGCTGGCACTAGAGCTATGAGCACCCCATACATGTTTTTTTCGATGCTATCGCCACTGTGTATATGTGGCGATGGTGATACGATAAGTTTATTTTCCATAAATCCTAAATCCTTTGTTGAGGATTTAAATATTTGAGTGTTAGTATTTAGTCTTTTCTTTCTCTTATTCTCTTGGTTACAGTGCTTTTGCCTAAACGAATATAGTCAAGCAATGGTCTGTCAGCTGGGCATGTAAAGCTACACGATCCGCATTCAATACAATCTGTAGCACGCTCCTTTTCTACTCTGTCCCATTCGCTGTATTCGGTAAGGTTCATAAGTAGGGTAGGGTTTAGTCCCATAGGGCACACATCAACACACTTTGCACAACGTATGCAATCTCGCATTTGCTTGCGCTTGGCTTCTAATGTTTGAACTATTAATACACCCGATGTTCCTTTAGTAACAGGTACTTCAATGCTTGGAATAGCCTTGCCCATCATGGGGCCGCCACTAATAACTTTGCCTGTAGATTCTGGAAGACCACCAGCATAATCAATGAGATTGGTTAAGGGTATTCCTATTCTTGATAACACATTACATGGTTTTTTCACATCCTTACCAGTTACGGTGACAACACGTTCCACAAGAGGCTTGTTCTTTTGCACAGCTTCATATACTGCGAAGGCACTACCCACATTTTGAACTACTGCGCCTACTGATATTGGCAAGGCACCGCTTGGTACTTGTCGTCCAATAGCCGCATCTATTAATTGTTTTTCTCCTCCTTGTGGATATTTCACCTTTAGTGGGAGAACTGATATGTTAGGGTAGTTCTTTATTTCACTTCTAAACTTTGATATAGCATCTTTCTTATTATTCTCAATGCCGATGATAGCCTTGTAAACATTAAGAGCCTTCATTAGTATGGTAATACCCACAAGTATCTCTTCTGTTTTTTGCATCATCAATTGATGGTCAGATGTAAGATAAGGTTCGCACTCCACACCATTTATAATAAGCACCTCGGCTTTGGTTCCAGGAGGAGGCATCAGTTTAATATGAGTGGGGAATGTAGCTCCACCCATACCCACAATGCCTGCAGACGCTATTTTGTCAATTATCTCTTTCGAAGATAAGTTGCACTCTTTAATAAGTGTGTCGGAGGTGTCGATATAGTCTTCCCATTCATCACCCTCTACTTTGATAGTGACAGCATCTCGTTTATATCCACTAGCATCAAGTGCTTTATCTATTTTGAATACTGTTCCCGAAACGGGCGAGTGAATATTGGCAGATATAAATCCTACAGACTTGCCAATGAGAGTGCCAACTTTTACTTTGTCACCTTTTTTGACAACTGGCTGACAGGGTGCACCAATGTGTTGTGCAAGTGGAATAGTAACTTCTGATGGTATCTCAATAGATTCTATTTTGTAGCCTGCCGATAGTTTGTTCTCTTTCGGGTGAATGCCACCCAAGCGGAATGTTTTTAACATATTATCAATTTTCAGTTATAGGTCTCAACTGTTTTAGCTGCTTAGTTGCTAATGTATCGCCTACAACGTCATGAATTAATTAATTAAATAAGGATTCTTCTAGTTTGTTTTGTTATGCCTCAGCTACAGCTGCCGCCTCTTTTTCTTTCTTCTCACGTGGTGGTGGGAAGTTGAGCTCCAATATAGAGTTGGTAGGGCATACAGGTACACACTTGCGACACAAACGACATTTGTCATCATCAATGTATGCAAGGTTATTTGTGATAGTAATAGCATCAAATGCACAAGCTTGTTCGCACTTTGAGCAACCAATGCAAGCCACTTTGCAAGCACGACGAGCAGGTCCGCCTTTCTCTTCGCTTACGCAGCTAACATATATACGTCTTGATTTTGGCCCTTGATTACGTAATTCAATGATATCTTTTGGGCAAGCTTTTACACATGCACCACATGCAGTACACATATCTTCCACCACTTCGGGTAGTAATGTTTCGGGGTTTATGTGAATAGCATCAAAGTTACACGACTCTTCGCAATCCCCTAAACCCAAGCAACCAAACGAACAGCCAGTGTCACCACTATATAGTGCTGCAGCAATGGAACAGTTAGATGCTCCATCGTAGAGGTTAAGTCGTGGACGCTCATCACAAGAGCCACTGCATCTTACTACAGCAATTTGTTTCTTAGATTTCACAGGAGTTTTGCCTAAAATGCCTGCCACTATGTCCATAGTATTTTGGCCACCAACTGGGCAGTTAAGCTCGTCAAGTGATTCGGCAATAACACAAGCATTGGCAAATGATGCACAACCTGGGAATCCACATCCACCACAATTGGCAGCAGGAAGCGCATCTTGCACCTCTTGTATTCGTGGATCTTCTTCTACATAAAATTTGCGTCCCACAAAGTATAGTATCGCAGCGCTACCCGCTCCGATAACACCCAATGTGGCAACAGCAGAAAGTAATACACTCATAATTATCAATAGTTATTTTTGATAGTAAATTTGAACGAGTCGGCCATTCTATTGCGCAACAGGTATAGTATAGCATAGTATGGCACTAAGGAAATTATGGTCGTAAGTGCAGCCTCCACTTCGCCTAGCTTCAGTACAGAACTAGACAAAATAAGTATAGATATGATAATAATGATAGGTATCACGAATGCCCACAACACGGCTTTGTAGCCCATTGATTTTTGTCCCACAACGGTTACTTGGTCGTTTACTCTGTAGCTTCCAGTGTTGTCGGTAACATCCACCATTTTTTCTTTTGAGTCGGCAGCAGTGCAAGCTCCTTTGGCATGACAAGAGCTACATGCTGATTGCTGCAAAATCTTTACAGAGACCTTATTATCTGTTATACTTGTTATGACTCCTCTATGTTCGATCATAATATATTAATCTGTTTTTAGTGCAGATGAACTTTGCAAAAATAGTTATTCTTTTTGTTAAAAAGATAGTAATAGATATGATTTATTTTATTCGTGAGGGTATATAACACTTTTTATTATTACTTTGCATGATAAACAGATTATTGAACATGGAGATTAAGCAACGTGCACATCACGCTAGAATTGATGTTTAGAGTTTGAATCATTTTTTTCAAAAGATACTTGCAGGTATTGCCAATGAAAAGATTGAGTTTAACACGTCAGTTTGTGTCTTGAAACAATTTTGAAATATACATAAAACAATAATAATGAATAAAACAATTTTATCTCTACTGCTTGTGTTTTGCTTTGGTGCAACACAGGCACAACACTACACCTTGCAACAGTTGGTGGATGGAACATTAAGCCC